>JAHYJF010000408.1 GCA_019428955.1 Burkholderiaceae bacterium | reverse complement strand
ATCTGCATGTCCAGAAATATGGCCCACCCCTGATCCGGCTCGACAGCGCCGCCCCTGCACCAGATCAGATGCCCGCCTTCACCTTGGGCGCGTTGCTTGACGACCAGAGCCCCATGCCTGCCGACATCATCGCGCCGCGCGTACTGACCCCGGGTGGCATGCTTGTGCTGGGTGGCGCGCCCAAGATCGGCAAGAGCGACCTGCTGATCTCCTGGCTCGTGCACATGGCGGCGGGCGTGCCGTTTCTCGGGTTCACACCGCCGCGCCCGCTGCGGATCTTTTACCTGCAGGCCGAGATCCAGTATCATTATCTGCGCGAGCGGATGAAGCAGATCGCGCTGCCAACCACCATCATTGCGGCAGCACGCGACACTTTCGTGGCCACGCCCAAGCTGAAGATGCTGCTCGACAACGACGGCAGCGTGCGCGTGGCGTGCGCCATCCAGGCCGCGTTTCCCGACGCCCCGGTCGACATCATCTGCATCGACCCGATCCGCAACATCTTCGACGGCGGACCGGATGGCGGCGGCGAAAACGACAACACCGCGATGATGTTCTTCCTGAAAGACCGGGTCGAGGTGCTGCGCGACTACGTCAATCCCGACTGCGGCGTGATCCTCGCACACCACACCAAGAAGCTCAGCAAGCTGCAGGTGAAGGATGATCCGTTTCTGGCGCTGTCCGGAGCCAGCGCGCTGCGTGGGTTCTACACCTCTGGCCTGATCCTGCATCGCCCCGATGAGGATGCGTCCGAGCGCAAGCTGGAGATCGAACTGCGCAATGGCCCGGCACTGCCGTCAAAGCTGATCGACAAGGTGCGTGGCCAATGGGTCGAGATCAACCCGATGAACGAACGGCTGGTCCGCGTCGAAGTGGGCGCGAAATACGATGCCGAGCGGGATCGAAAGCGCGACGTTATCCTCTCGATCCTGCTGGATGAGGCGGCCATGGGGCGGCTTTATACATCGACCCAGTTCCGCGAAGCGTTCGAGAACCAGCGTGGCCTTGGCAGCCAATTCACCATCCGAGACCGGATCAATGTTCTGGCCACCAAGGGGGAGATCCGGTTTCTGCGCGACGGCGCCAGATACGGCCACCCCGCAGTGCGATCGCGCTTCGGCTACCTCTGCGTCGAAGGCATGATGTTCGGTCATGACGGAAGGCTCGACCCCGAGACCGGGGAACTGCTGGGCGACGCGATTCCGGTCATCCCGAGCCACTTCAAATCCGCCGCCAACGGGCAGTGCATGGACCTGTCCGACCCTTCCGACTGGTCTATCCCGGAGGGCGAGAATGCCTGATTTCGGCTTGTACGTCCTCTGTTCGACCTCAGGACAAACTTGTTCGTCCTCCACCGTTGTTTGTCCTCAATCAAATGATTTCAACAGCTTGACTCAAAATGAGGTCGAACAGGTTCGTCCTCTTGTACGTCCTCTGTATGTCCTGAAGCCACAAACGAATTCAGTACGTTACCATGAAATCAGGACGAACAATGGAAGCCCCCATACTACGTATGGGGAGGCCAACCGGCAGGTTTGGCCTCTCCCCCCATACGTCGACGGGTATTCGCGCAGGCGAGAGTTTGCTTGCCTGCGCCCCAAACTGACGCGCCTGACCCGACCAGTTCAGGCAGGCAAACGCCGACCCTTCCAACATCGCCAACCAATTGAGGAGACCATGATGGCTCAAGCGACCCAGAGCACCCGCATGCACGAGACGATCCCCGATCTGCCCAAAGCCTTCAACGCCGATCGGACTGTGCTCGCTCTCGATCTCGGCACCACCACCGGCTGGGCCGTCCGGGGTTTCGATGGGCTGATCACCAGTGGCACCGTGTCCTTTCGACCGGGCCGGTTCGATGGCGGTGGTATGCGCTACCTGCGGTTTACCAACTGGCTGGGCGAGTTGGACCGTCTGTCCGGGCCCGTCGCCGCCATCTGGTTCGAGGAGGTCCGCCGCCACGTCGGCACCGACGCGGCCCATGTCTACGGCGGGCTGATGGCCACTCTGACGGCATGGGCAGAGCTGCGTGGCGTGCCATATCAGGGTGTCCCGGTCGGCACCATCAAACACCATGCCACCGGCAAGGGCAACGCCGACAAGGCGGCGATGATCACCGCAGCCCGGGCACGCGGCTTCAGTCCCGCCGATGACAACGAGGCCGACGCCATCGCGATCCTGTTCTGGGCGCTCGAGACAGGCGGGGGTGTGCAATGAGCGGCATGCGGTTCACACCGAGGGGCTATGGCGGTCGCCGCCGCAACGCCGACGAGGTCAAGCGCGAGGGCTGGCAGGAACAGGGCGTCCTCGCGGTCCACGCCGATGACCAGCGCCTTACCTGGCCCGAGCGCGAATTGGTGCGGCAGCTGGGCGAAAAGCTCTATGGCCCGCGCCCGTCGCAACGGGAGGCGCGCCATGACTGAGTGGACGAAGACACAGGTGCAGGACCGCCTCGAGGCGGCCGCGGACGTGATGCGACAGTTGCCGGGGGTGATGCCGCGGGGCTTCTTCAACGCATGGCCCGA
>JAHYJF010000407.1 GCA_019428955.1 Burkholderiaceae bacterium | reverse complement strand
CGACCGGATCGGAATGGCCGACAATTCCGGGACCAGGCCGCGCCGACGCGGGGCCCTGTCCTTTGCACCAGCCAACATCCTGGCGGAGCCGTCCGGCACGGGTGCCGAGGCCGCCGCGACAGATACCGCGGCCGAGCCTTCCGCCGAACCTGCGCCAACCGCACGGGCCGATGACGCCGCCCTTCGCGCCGCCCGCATATGGGCGCAGGCGCATTCTGCACCCGCCGACCATCCCTACCTGACGGCCAAACAGGTCGCGCCGCTCGGGCTACGCTGCGATGCCCGTGGCCATCTGGTCGTGCCGCTGCAGGATGTCGAGGGCCAGATCCACAGCCTCGAGACCATCGCGCCGGACGGGCCCAAGCGTTTCCTCGCAGGTGGTGCCAAGCGCGGGCATTTCGCGGTGATCGGGGCGAACCCGGCGCCGATCGCCGAGCCCACCGGGCCGATCCTGATCTGCGAGGGCTGGGCCACCGGTGCCAGCCTCGCGATGGCGACCGGACATGCGGTCATCGCCGCAATGGACGCGGGCAACCTGCTCCCCGTCGCGGAGGCACTGCGGGCGCGCTTTCCGAATGCCGACTTCGTCCTCGTCGCCGACAACGACGTGAAGCCCGACCGCGACACCAATCCCGGCGTCGAGGCCGCACGCAAGGCGGTTGCCGCGGTGGATGCCCGCATCGCCGTGCCGCAACTCCCCGGTGATGCCAACGATCTGTTCTGCGTCGCAGGATCGGACGCTGTCGCGGCGCTCGTGGCAGGCGCAGCGAAGATCCCGCCGCCGCCACCGCCGACCTATCCCGAGCCCATCCTGATGCCGGACGAAGCCCGCGTCACTCTTGCTGACGCCATCGCCCGCTTCATGGCGGCGGTGCCGGACTACTGGGCATCGGTCGAGGCGGCGCGGGAAGCGGCGAAGGACGAAGCCGAGAACCACGATCCGCTGGATTTCAACCTGGTGGCCCGCGCCGCGTTGCCCCCGCTGCTGGGACTGCCGGTCGATGTGGGGCTCGGCAAAACCTCACGCGCGCGCGCCGCCATCGCGGCGCTTCTCGCCTCGGGCGGTCTCGGCGCCCGCAAGGTCGTCTATGCCGTGCCGCGCCACGATCTCGGCGCCGAACAGGTCGCCGAGCTCAAAGCCCTCGGCCTGAGCGCCATGCTCTGGAAGGGCCGTACCGCGCCCGATCCCGCGCCGGGCAAACCCGAGCAGCTCATGTGCCTCGACGCGCAAGCGACCTTCGATGCGCTCGAGATCGAACTCCCGTCGAACAGAGCTGCTGCAAGGTCAAACGGGGCGGCGAGGTCCATCTCTGTCCGCAGTTCCACGTCTGCGGCTACCAGCGGCAGAAACCGGAGGCGCAGGCAGCGCAGGTCGTGGTCTGCGCCCATGACAGCCTGTTCCACATGAAGCCGGAAGCCATCGGCACGGTCGGGCTTCTGGTCATCGATGAGGCGTTCTGGCAATCGGGCCTGCGAGGGCTCGACGGAAAGGCCACGCTGACGCAGGACGGGTTGGAGCCCGGCCGCACCTCGCTTGCCTGCTACGGGTCCAAGGGCAAGATCGACCTGGCCGCCACCGCCGATCTTGTCGCCGCCCGCAATCGCCTGTTCAAGGCGCTGCAGGTCTGCGAGCCGGGGCCGCTGCGCCGCGGACTGCTCGAAGCCGTAGGTCTGACGCCCGAAGATTGCCGGACCGCCGCCAAACTGGAGCGCCGCCGGATGCGTGATGCGGGGCTTCTGCCGGGCATGTCGGCGGTCGAGCGGAGAAAGCGGATCGAGACCGTCCTGCCGCCCCCGGGCGAGCCATGGGCACCGCCGGGACGCTGCGCCACGCTCTGGCTGATCCTCGCCGAAGCGCTTGAGAACGGACATGACGCGGCCGGGGCCGAACTGGTGCACGAGCGGACCGACAATGGCTCGGTCCGGGCGCTGAAGCTGCGCTGGCGCAGCCGTCTGCGTGCGGGCTGGGCGGCCGAGGCCCCGATCCTGCATCTGGACGCCACGCTCCGGCCCGAACTCGTGCAGCCCTACATGCCGCTGATCGACATCGGCGATCCGGTGGCCGCGCGTCAGAACCATGTCCGCATCCGCCAGGTTACCGGCAGCCCTACCGCGGCCCGCGCCCTGACGCCTGCGCCCGACGCGCCCGAGCGGGACCGCAAGGCTGCCGCAAATCGTCTGCGCGATCTCTCTGCCTGGATCGCGCTGCGCGCGCGACAGTGCCAGCGGCCGGGCAGCACCATCGATCTGCTGGTGATCGGCCAGAAAGCCGCGATCGACGCGCTTAGGACCGCAGGGCTGCCGCCGCGGGTGGAGGCGGTGCATTTCAACGCGTTGAGCGGGCTCGATCGCTGGGGCGGCATCGGCGGCATGATCGTGATGGGGCGCACCCTTCCGGCCCCGCGTACGGTCGAGCTGATCGCCATGGCGCTGACCGGCCGCGCGCCCGCGCCGAACCCGGAAGACGCAGGCTGGTGGTATCCGCTGGTTGACCAGCGCATCCGCCTGGCCGATGGCCGGACCGCCCCGCCCGCCGCCGAGGCCCAC
>JAHYJF010000406.1 GCA_019428955.1 Burkholderiaceae bacterium | reverse complement strand
CGAGCATCGGATCGCAGACTATGAACAGGCGACCTTCGATCTCGGGCAGGCGCACGTAGTATTCGACCGGGCGGGCATCGTCGCCGCGGTACAGGCCGATGTGGCCCTGGCGTGCCGAGGGAATCAGCTCGGTCAGGCCATCGGCCATCCCCAACCCGGCGCGCAGCACCGGCACCACCGCCACCTTCTTGCCGGCGATCACGGGCGCGTCCATCGCCTCGAGCGGGGTCTCGATCGCGAGGGTCGTCATCGGCAGGTCGCGGGTGATCTCGTAGCCCATCAGCGCCGTCAATTCCTTGAGCAGCTCGCGGAAGGTCCGCGTCGAGGTCGTCAGGTCGCGCATATGCGAGAGCTTATGCTGGACCAACGGGTGTTCGAGGATGAAGAGATTGGGGAAGCGGGGATCCTTGCGCATTAAGCTTTTTCCTTGCGACGCGTGGTCAGTCGCCGCGCCCAAGGCCATTGCGACCATTAGCACGACTCGCCACCATGGGCGTTACCGCAGGAATTGTAAGGCAGTTACGAGCACCGGGACTCACACGCCGGTCGCCTCGGTCATCAGCGCGCGCCAGCGTTGGTAACGCTCGCACAGCGGCGCATCGTCGGTGGGCCTGAAGACCTGTTCATCGCCGGCCGAACTCCACTGCGCGGGGCGCCCGGCAGCAAGATAGGCGATGCCGCGCGCCGTCGCCTCCGGATCCTCGCGGCGATGCACTGGCAGGCCACTTAGCGCCGCCAAGCGGACGCACAGGCCATCGAGACGCGAGACACCACCACTGACCCGGATGCGGGCGGCCGGGGGCAGGTATCGCGCCATTTCGTCGATGTTGGCCTGAAGCAGGAAGACGATGCTCTCGACCACTGCCACTGCCTGCTGCCAGGGCTCGCCCTCTCCCACGTAACGCGAAGCAAATTCGGGTTTCCAGAATGGTCCGCCGAGGCCCGCGATGCCGTTGAGAAAGAGCAGCGGCTCGCCGGGGCGCTTGAGCCAGGGCTCGAGGAGCGCCACGACATCGGGCACATCGAGTTGTTCGCGCAGCCAGTCGAGCGCGGTGCCGGCACCGTTGACGTTGCCCTCGACCGTGTACACCGTCGTCTGCCCATCGTCGAGGATGATGCCGGTGAGCGAGCGCGGCAGGTAGTCGGGAGAGCGCATCAGCACTCGCTGCACAAACGCGCTCGTGCCGATGTTGATGTAGGCCGAGTCTTCCTCCGGCCAGCCGAACGCAAATACCGCGGCCGATTGATCTCCGTTTACGGCCACCAGCGGAATTGCCTGATCGTTCGAATGCAGCGTCCCGTAGTGCTGGCATGTAGGCGCGCAGCGCGGCAGAAAGCCCTCCGGAAGGCCAAACAACGCGAGCAGCGCCGGATCCCAGTCACGCGTCTGCAGGTTGAACAATTGCGTTCGCGCCGCGCACTGGGGATCTGCCAGCAGCGGATGCTCCTCGAGCAGCCTGAATACCAGAAAGCTGGCCTGCGGCCCCCAGCGCAGCGTGCCCGCGACGCGCGCCTCCTCGACCGCAGGGATGTGATCCAGAGCCCAGCGCAGCTTGCTTGCGCCATAGTGCGGCGAGAGGAACAAACCGGTCCTGCGATGGACCTCCTCGCCCCGGATCTCGAACTGCTGCAACCAGCGGTGAGCGCGACGATCCTGCCAGCTGAACACCGGCGAGAGCGGCCGGCCATCGCGGCGATCCCAGCACACGCAACTCGAGCGCTGGCTGGCGAGACCGGCGGCCCGGACATCGCCCCGGCGCTCGCCCAGTGCCCCGAGCGCGGCGTCGAGCGCGGTGACCACCGAGGCGACCATTTCGTCGCCGTCCTGCTCAGCCCAATCCTGCTGGGGCCGGGTGAGCGCGATCTCCTGCGCTGCCGAGCTGATCACGCAGCCGCGGCGATCGAGGACGACCGCTCGACTGGCGTGTGTCCCCTGGTCGATCGCCAGGATGAGTGGATCCGAAGCCATGACAAACCACCCCGTCTTGCGGCGAAACCGCCCTGAACCATCTTAGCACTCGCATTGCCGTTGCCGCGGCGGCGAGCTAGCCCTTGATACCCAGGCGCCGTGCCAGCTTGTGCAGGTTGCTCGCGTCCAGCTCGAGCTGCTGCGCGCTGCGTGCCCAGTTGCCGTCATTGCCGGTGAGCACGCCTTGGATCAGCTCGCGCTGATAGTCGTCGACCGCCTGGCGCAGGCTGATCGGCGCTGGCACAGCCGCTGTCTCGGCCATGGCCGGCCGCTCGGAATGGGGCGCAGGCAGGTTACGTTGCTCGAGATCGAGCAGGGCGGCCTCCAGGGTGACGATGTCATTGCGGCTGGCCCCGCGACTCATCGCCTTTAGTGCCGCCCGGCTGATCACATGCTCGAGTTCACGCACATTTCCCGGCCAGCCGTAATGGCGCAAAGCGGATTCCGCCTCCGGCGAAAGGCGCAGGCTGCGCAATCCCAGCCGCGCCCGGTTGAGTTCGAGAAAGCGTCCCGCCAGCAGCAGCACATCGTTGCCACGCTCGCGCAGCGGTGGAATCGGAATC
>JAHYJF010000033.1 GCA_019428955.1 Burkholderiaceae bacterium | reverse complement strand
CCACGATTCACGCCAACAGCGCTCGCGACGCGATCTCGCGCCTGGAAGTGATGGTGCTGATGGCCGGGGTCGAGATGCCGGTGCAGGCTATCCGCGAGCAGATCGCAGCGGCGATCGACATCATCGTCCAGCAGGCCCGGATGCCCGACGGTTGCCGCCGCATCGTCGAGATTGCCGAAGTCACTGGCATCGAGGGTTCGCGGGTTCTGATGCAGCCGATCTTTCGCTTCGATCGCGGCGATCGCGGCGATCGCGGTTGCGATGGTGTTGCCGGCCGCTTCGTCGCCTGCGACAACGTGCCCGATTTCTTTGAGGGGCTGCGCTCGCGCGGCCGGCTCCCTGATCTGAGCGTCTTCGCGGGGACGCCATGAACAGCCTGTGGTCGTTGTCGGGGTCGTCGAGCGGATCGACCTGGGTGCTGGCAGCAGTGTTTGCAGCTGCGGCGTTGGGTTTCGCGGTGCTGGCGCTCATCGGCATGCGGGCCGCCGCTGGCTACCGGCGCCGTTTTGACGCCGAGGTCGGCTCGAGGTTGCGGCGCGCGTTCGTATTCGTCGACTCCGGCCGCCTGCTGGGCGTGGGCGCGGTGCTGGCCAGCGCGACTGCGAGCGCGGCCATCCTGGTCAGCGGCAACGTCCTGGCAGGGGTCGCCGCGGCGCTGGCCTGCGGGTTGCTGCCGAGATTGTTGCTGCGCCGACTGCGCCGCCGCCGCGAAGGGCGCTTTAGGGACCAGGTTCCGGACCTGATCGGACTGGTGGCGGGCGGACTGCGCGCCGGCAACGGGCTCTCGCAGGCGCTGGCCCAGGCGGCTGCTGAAATCCCGCCACCGGCGGGCCAGGAACTGCAACTGTTGCTGCGCGAACAGCATCTCGGCGCAAGCCTCGAACGCTGCCTGACCAGCCTCGAGGTTCGCATGCCGCTGGAGGAAACGAGGCTGCTGGTGGCTGCGCTGCGCATCGGCGCGGCCACCGGCGGCAGTGTTGCCGGGGCGCTCGATTCGCTGGCCGAGACCACGCGCCGCAAGATCGCTCTCGAAGGCCGGATTCGCGCGCTTACCGCGCAGGGGCGCCTGCAGGCGCTGGTGATGGGGCTGCTGCCTTTCGCTCTGGCCGGCGTGTTGTTCGCGATCGACCCCGCGTCAATGCGGGCGTTGTTTGGCACCGGGATTGGCCTGGCGGTGTGTTCGTTCGTGCTGGTCTCGCAAGCCGCCGGGATCTATCTGATACGGCGCATTGTCGCCATCGAGGTCTGACAATGTTGCTCGCTGCGGCATTGGCGCTGATGTTCGCCGCGATCGTGCTCACGGCCAGCGCGGTGCTGAGTGCCGCGGCCGAGGCGCCGAGCGAGGATCGCCGCCATCGCGATCCGCCGCCACTGCTGTGGCGACTGGGATGGCCGCTCATCGATCTGGTGGCGCATCAGTTTGGGAAGCTGCCGGGTGACGCGGCCCAGGAGCGCTGCCGCCGGCAGCTGGCGCTGGCCGGACTCGACTTCACGATGCGCCCCGAGCAGTTCTTTGCCGGGCGGATCGTGGCGGCAGCCAGCGGTGCGGCCACGGCAACTGCCCTGGCCCTGATGGTCGGGGCTGCGTGCTTGCCGGCGGCAGTGGCCGGCGGGTTGCTGGGCGCGATCCTGCCGGCAGCGGCGTTGCGCGACCGGATCGCCCGTCGGCGCGCCCAGACCCTGCGCCAACTGGCCTTCACGCTCGACCTGATCGCCCTGGCAGTCGAAGGTGGGCTGCATCTGCCGGCGGCGATCGCGCAGGCCGTGGAACGTGGTCCTGCCGGCGCGTTGCGCGACGAATTGGAGCGCGCACTTCGTGATGTCAAGGCTGGCAGGCCGCGCAACGAGGCCTTGCGCCAGGTCGCCGAGCGGCTCGACCTGCCGGCGGTGACCAGCATGGTCGCAAGCTTGCGCGGGGCCGAGCGCCAGGGGGCGGATCTCGCGCCCACCTTGCGCGCGCAAGCCGAGCAGCGGCGCAGCGAACGTTTTCTGCGTGCCGAGAAGCAGGCCGCCGAGGCGCCGGTGAAGATGCTCCTGCCGCTGGTGGTGTTCATCTTTCCGGGAACCTTCGCCATCCTGCTGTTCCCGGTGGTGGTGCAACTGCTCGAACAGGGGCTGCTCCAGTGAGGCGTGACAATGAACCAGTCGGGCCCGAATCAGCCCGGCGCACAGTCACCCAGCGTCTTCCGGAATCACCCAGACGCGTCGTCGGTCAGCGCCATGCCGAGCCACTAAAGCGCACCGTCGAGGTGCGCGTGGCCGCGACCTTTCTCAGCCGGTTGCGGGGACTCATCGGCCGGCCGCCGCTGACTTCCTGGCAGGGGCTATGGATCGAGCCGTGCTGCGCGATCCATACCTTCGGCATGGCTCACCCGATCGATGTGGTGTTCGTCGATTCCGACGGGTGGGCGGTGGCGGTGCACGAGCAACTGCCGCCACGCCGGCTGCGCATCTGCTGGGGCAGTCGCGGCGCGCTCGAACTGGCCGCCGGTTTCGCCAGCGAGGCGGGAATTCGACCCGGATTGCGCTTGAACTGGGAAGGTGGCGCTGGGCGCCGCTCTCGGATCTGCATCGTCGCAGCGAGGCGCTCGCCACCGGCAAGATCGCCAGGCACAGCGGGTCGCAATAGGATGGCCGGCAGCGCCACCGTCGAGTGGCTGGTCGCGGCGCCGTTCGTGCTCCTGCTCGGACTGGGAACTTTGCAGTGGGGGCTGCTCTTCAATGCCCGCCAGGCGCTCGACTACGCCCTGCAGCAGGCTACCCGAGCCGGGGCGGTCAGCGCCGCCAGCGCCGGATCGATCGAGCGTGGGCTGGCTCATGGACTGTTGCCGTATTTCGGCGGCGCTGCGGCCGGGCAAGCGGTGTCGGCGTCGCTGCCGGTGGCGCTGGCTAAGGTTCGGGGCGGCAAGGCAGCCGGCTGGCTGAATTGGCGGCAACTGTCACCGACGCGGGCAAGTTTCGACGACTGGGGGGAGCCGGCCCGCGATGCCATGGGTGATGCGGTGGCCGGCGCCGTCGAGATACCGAACGACAACCTGCGCTACCGCACGCGGGCAATCGGGACAAGCTCCCGGCAGACGCTGGCCGATGCCAACCTGCTCAAGCTCGAACTGACCGTTGGCGTGCCGCTGGCAGTGCCGCTCGTTGCCCCGCTGGCCGTCTGGTGGATGGAAATTGTCGATCAGTGCCGCGCAGCCGCTCCCAGGATGCTGGGCGCGGTGCCGCTGCCCGCTGGGCCGGTCGGCATGAATCAGGCCGGCGCCGAACTTGGCCAGTCGTGGCGCTGCACTTACTACCGCGCCCGCGACGGGGAGGGGCGGGCGTTGCTGCGCTGGCCGGTACGCCTGCACGCCATGATGCGCATGCAGTCGCCGGCGCGGCTGTGGGCGCATACCCCGGTCGCTGGTGCAGGGGTTGCTGGGGAGGCGGGTCCGACTGACACCGTCGCTTCAGACAGCAACGTGGGTGCGATTTCGCCCGGCAACTATGCCACTGCGCCAACGCCACCGACGCTGCTGCTCGACTCCTGGGTTGATCAAGCACTGCACGGCGTGGCTCGTCTCAACCCCAATGGTGATACGCCGGCGAGCGATGGCAGCGCCGCACGCAGCAGCGAATTCCTGCAAATCGGCTCGGATCGTCTGATCTCGGAACCAGCGGCCTGCGGGCCATCTGCCGGGTGATTTCTACGAAATACTTTCTATTGACAATAAGTATTAGAGACTTATACTCAGCGCGTGAGCGCGATGAACGCACGTACTGAGTTTCAGGTCATCGTCGGAAAAGACGGCAAGCCCGCCTTTGTTGTCGTCCCCTACGATCAATTCCGGCGCATGAAGGGTGGTTTCAACCACGCAACGGTGCCAAACGAAGTCGTCAACCTGGCCTTTGAGCGCGGCGTGTCGCCGATGGTGGCCTGGCGCGAGCACTTCGGTTTGACCCAGGCCTACGTCGCCGCACGTATCGGCATCACCCAGGCTGCCTACGCGCAAATGGAACGTGCCAGGCAACCGCGCCGAGCTACGCTTGAGAAAGTTGCTGCGGCCATGAGTCTGGAGGTCGAGCAACTCCGCTGGTGAACGACCTGGTCAGGGCTGGCTCGATTGCCTAAGACTCATCGACCCCAACTGCGCCACCGGCCAAATAGATAAGCCCCTCTACGACTGCTCCGAGAGCTCCGACGACAGCCAGTCGCAGACGTGGCGCCAATGGTCGGGATACGAGAAGGTGTGGTCGGCGCCCGGAATCCGCAACAGGTTGCGGCTGTTGCCCAGCCGATTGCGCCAGCGCGGGTCGCTGCCGATCAGGTCCTCGGTGTCGTCTGCGGTCGGATCGTCGCCGGCCAGCACGGTCAACACCCGCCGGTCGTAGACCTGCAGCGCCGCCAACAGGGCGTCAGAAAGGCTCCGAGCATGGCTGTGTTCTTCAACTGCCGCGGGTTTGCGGCGGAACAGCCGCGCCCAGAATTTCCGCGATAAGAAACCGGGCTTTGGCTCGCTGCGCAGCGCCGGGGGCGAGATGATCCGCTCCGAGCGCACCCAGGGGTTGATCAGCGCGATGCCGGCAATCCGCTTTGCGTCCAGTCGCAGTTCGGTGGAGGCCGCCGCCAGGATCGCCGCCGACGCACCTTCGCTCAGTCCCACCAGCACCAGCGGCCGGTCGGGGTGTTCGCGGCCGAGGTAATGAAGCGCCACGACGATGTCGTCGACACTGTCTTCCAGGTTGTCGCCCTGGCCGGCACTGTCTCCCCAGCCGCCGCAGTCGATGCGCAGCGACGAGATGCCGCGATCGGCCAGCCAGCGGGCGAGCTGGTGAAACATCCGGTGCGGGCCATAACGGGTATGTGGCCGGCCGGCGACGATCAGGGCGATCGGCCCGGTGGGGATCGGCGAGGGCCGGATCACCCCGATCAACTGGCCATGTGGCCCGGTGATGCTGACCGCCAGCTCGTCGAAGCCCCAACTCATCGCAGGCCCTCGATGAACTGTTCGGTGGCCTCGAAAACCTCGACCGGATTGTCGGCCCTTACGCTCGACCAGAACGGCCGGGCGTGAACCGTGCGGGCGGTGAGCAGGTAGCCGGCGTCGAGCCATCGTTCGGCCACGACCGAGAGCATCTTGGAGGGCACCATCGAGCGCTGCGACTCGGCGCGCATCTCCACCATCAGCACCGCGGGTGGCTCGCCGGCCGCCTCCGATAGGCGGTTGGGGGCGAGCGAGAGCTCGCCGATGTCGCTGATCAGCGACTTGAGATAGCGCGCGCCGCCGATCACCTCGAATTCGTCGTCGGGACGGCCGACCGCCATGATCGGCGCGCTGCGCACGGTTGCCGGTCGGGAAAAGGCGGCGATCACCGTGTCCGGGCTGGGTTCGGTATCGAACCTGGTGGACGGCCAGTCGGTTGGCGGGCCGGAAAGATCGCCTGCCGCTCCGCTCGGCGGCCTCGAGATGTCGCCGGCCGCTGCGCCCGCCGGGCGGTGGGCGGTGCGGGCCTGATCTCTCCTGGCTCGCGCCCGGGCATGAACGCGTGCCATGTTCTCCTGGCTGCCGAGCCGGCGCCAGCTCGCCAGCCAGGTGCAACCCAGCGGCGGCGGGGCCCAGAGGATCAGCGCGTCCACGAGCTGCACCAGCGCGGCACTGATGTCGACCGCGAGCAGCGCTCCGACCCTGGTACCCCAAAGAATCGTCGAGCCGGTGGCGCGCTCGCGCACGTGCATGGTCGCGCGCAGCAGGTCGGCCCGCCAGCGCCCCAGCGTTGCGTCGTCGCTGTCGCCCGGCGAATCGCCACAGCCGTAGAGGTCGATCATCAGCACCGCCCAGCCCAGCCGCGCCAGGCGGCGCGCCTGCAGCGCCAGCACCCGGCGTGAGTGGCTCATCTCCTCGCCCATCGGCTGCAGGCACAGCACCGCACCGATCGGATCGGAGTCGCTGGGGGTGAACCAGACGGCAAAGCGCGGACCGTTGGCGAATCCTTCCAGGAACTCTGGCTTGATGGTGATGCCGTCGTTCATCGGGGGTTTAGCGCTCTCTTGCCATGCTGATTCTTAACATAGGGCTGCCTCGCATTGTAGACACAGCGTGACGGAGTTGGACCGCCTTGTCGCGGCAGAACACTTAGACTCCCGGATGTGGCGGCGCCCCATGCGCCGCCCGTGGAAGACTATGGGGCAGTTGCGACACGTCACCGAGGAGTTTTCACGGACCGGCATACCTGCGTGGTGGCCGGCGCTTTTTGACGCCGCCGCCAACGCCTCGCCGTTCCTGTCACCGGCCTACGTCGAAGTCTGGGTCGAGGTATTTAGCGCACCGTTTTCGGGACAATGGGTTTCCTGGTACGACGGCGATACCTGCGTTGCCGGGACCGTGCTGCTCAGCAGGCGCTCGAAACGCGGACCGGTGCCGGTGCACCTGCTGGTGATCGGTACGGGTGCCGAGGATGGCGAGAACTCTCCCTGGGTCGAATACCACGACGTGCTGTGCCGCGCCGGCTACGAGGATCGGGTCGCCGCTTCCCTGGCCGACATCCTCGCCACGATGCCATGGGACCGGCTCTATCTGCCGGGCTTTGCTGCCGATTCGGTACTCGAGCGGCTCTTCAACGGACCACTGCCCGGAGCCCGTGACTCCTACGCCAGGCCGAGCCTGTTCGTGCCGCTGGCCGGTGGCGGCGCCGAGTCCTACGAGCGCGCGCTTTCCAGGAACACCAGGAGCCAGTTGCGCCGCAGCCTGAAGCTCTATGGCGAACGTGGCGCGGTCGAGATCACACCCGCTGCCAACCCCGACGAAGCAGCGGTGTTCATGGGAGAACTCGGCGAGTTGCATCGCGCCCTTTGGCGGCGGCGTGGCAGCGGTGGTGGCTTCCGGACCGACGAAATAATGCGCTTCCATCGCGCCTTGATTGCCCGCGGGCAGGCCGCGAGCCACATCGACATGGTGAGGGCAAGCGCAGGTGGCACTGCCATTGGCTACCTCTACAACTTAGTGCACCGGGGCAAGGTCTACTTCTATCAGTCGGGCTTCGAGTACGAAGCCGACGCCAAGCTCAAGCCGGGGCTGTGCACCCACGCCCTGGCGATCGAGCACTACGGTGCTCGCGGGTTTTCCGAGTACGACTTTCTCGCCGGAGATGCCCGGTACAAGCGCTCGCTGGCGCAGGGTGAACGAGAACTCCATTGGGCCTGGATCGACCGGCCGAACGCCAGGATGAAGACGGTGAACGCCGCCGTGGGGATCAAGCATTGGCTGGAGCAACGCATGGGACGTGACCACGGCGGTGCTGAATCAGAAGACGAGTAGCCATCTGGCAAGAACGAATAGAATGGCCCGATACTGACTCGACCACCAACCTCATTAACCACAGGCGCCCGAAAACGTGAAACTCCGCAAGGCAGTCTTCCCGGTCGCCGGGCTGGGAACGCGATTCCTGCCCGCCACCAAGTCGATTCCCAAGGAAATGCTGCCGATCGTCGATCGGCCGATCATCCAGTACGCGGTCGATGAAGCGATCGAGGCGGGTTGCGACACGCTGATCTTCATCACCGGACGCTCGAAGCGCGCGGTCGAGGATTACTTCGACCGCAGCCCCGAGCTCGAGGCCGAACTCGAGGCCAAGGGCAAGATCGAAGCGCTGGCGGCTATTCGCAACATCATCCCGCCGCACGTGCGGGTGCTGTTCGTGCGCCAGTCGGCGCCGCTCGGCCTGGGCCACGCGGTGCTGTGCGCCGCGCCGATGATCGGCCGCGACGAATTCTTTGCGGTGCTGCTCCCCGACGACCTGATCGACGGCTACCCCGAAGGAGTGCTCAGCCAGATGTGGCCGGTCGCGCTCGAACACAAGGCTTCGGTGGTGGCGGTCGAGCAGGTCACGCGCGAGGACGTCAGCAAGTACGGGATCGTCGCGGCGGCATCCGAGGACGGTTCGGTGATGAAGCTCAAGGGCATCGTCGAGAAGCCGGCGATGGACCAGGCGCCGTCGACCAGTGCCGTGGTCGGACGCTACATCCTGCACTCGAGCGTGCTCGAGACCCTGGCCACGCAGCAGGCCGGCGCGGGCGGCGAGATCCAGCTCACCGACGCGCTGGTCGGGCAGATCGAGTCGCCCGGCCTCTACGGGTATCGCTTTGGCGGCAAGCGCTTCGACTGCGGCGACAAGCGCGGCTTCCTCACCGCCAACATTCACTTCGGACTGAAGTAGCGGCCCGAGCAATGAGATAACTGAGTACACAACGGAACGGAGTTGCCAAAATGAGCGTGCGCAAGCTATTTGAACTGGACGGCAAGATTGCATTGATCACCGGCGGGTCGCGTGGACTGGGCCTGCAGATGGCCGAGGCGCTGGGCGAGATGGGTTGCAAGGTGGCGATTTCGGCGCGCAAGGCCGACGAACTGGCCCAGGCCAGGACCCATCTGGAAGCTCTCGGGGTCGAGGTGCTGACCGTGGTCAACGATCTCTCCAAGCCGGAAGGAATTCCTGGGCTGGTCGACCAGGTGCTCGAGCGCTTCGGCACCATCGACATCCTGGTCAACAACGCCGGCGCCACCTGGGGCGCACCCGCCGAGGATTATCCCGACGCCGCCTGGCGCAAGGTGATGGCGCTCAACATCGACGCGATGTTCTTCCTCTCGCGCGAGGTCGGCAAGCGGGTGATGATCCCCAGGCGCGCCGGCAAGATCGTCAACATCGCCTCGATCGCGGGGCTGCGCGGCACGCCGCCGGGGATGAATACGATCGCCTACAGCACCTCGAAAGCGGCGGCGATCAACTTCACCCGCACGCTGGCTTCCGAATGGGGGCAGTACAACATCAACGTCAACGCCATCCTGCCGGGTTTTTTCCCGAGCAAGATGGCGAGCGGCCTGATCGGGCAGTTCGGCGACACGCTGCTCGAGCGCATGCCGCTGCGTCGCATTGGCGGCGAAGAAGACTTGAAGGGCGCCGTGGTGTTCCTGGCGTCCGAAGCGGCGCGCCACATCACCGGCCACGGACTGGTGGTTGACGGGGGCAGCAGCATCGTTTAACGGTCAGTCGCATCCTTGGGTAAGGCACGATGACCAGCTCTCACGGTAATACTGCTGCCAGGCCGCGCAAATCCGCCAGGCCGCGCAAGACCGCCAAAGCGCCGAAGCTCTCGCGCACACACGCCCCCGCCGATCTTTCCCCTGCCGAGTGGCAGCGCACACTGCGTCGGCAGTTTGGCCGCGAACAGAGTTTCGGGATGGAGAACCTGGGGTCTGAGCCGTACTTCTCCGAATTCCGGGTCACCAACCCGGATTCCAAAAGCGGCTATCGCGTGGTCATACGCGGCACACGCCACGGCGACAACTACTGCGCCTGCCCGGATTACGCCACCAACGAGCTGGGCACCTGCAAGCATATCGAGTTTGCACTGGCAACTTTGGAGCGCAAGCGCGGCGCAAAAAAAGCCCTGGCGATCGGCTATCGACCGGCGTTCTCGGAGCTGTACTTGCGCCACGGCAGCGCCGGGGAAGGTCGGGCGGTGCATTTTCGCGCCGGCATCGATTGCCCACCTGCGGTGTTGAAAGCAGCGGCGCGCATTTTCGATGGCACGCGCGATGGGGCGCTGCGCGCTGACCGCTTCGAGAAGCTGGAACGCTTTGTCGCCGCGGTCGCGAAAAGCGGCCATGAACTGCGGGCCTACGATGACGCGCTGGATTTTGTTGCCGGCCGGCGTGACGCGCAGCAGCGCGCGGCCGCCATCGAGGCCGCCTTTCCGCTCGGCGCCGCCGACCCGAAGCTGGCAAAGCTCCTGCGGGTACCGCTTTATCCGTATCAGGCCGAAGGTGCACTGTTCGCAGCGCGTGCCGGCCGTAGCCTGATCGGTGACGAGATGGGCCTGGGCAAGACCATCCAGGCGATAGCCGCGACCGAGATTCTGGCCCGACTGTGCGGCGTGATGCGGGTACTGGTGATCTGCCCGACTTCGCTGAAATACCAGTGGCTGACGGAAATCGCGCGCTTCACCGGCCGCCAGGGCGAAACCGCGGCGCGCGTCATCGCTGGCGGTCGTGCACAGCGGCAGAAGGAATACGCCGCGGACGATTTCTGCAAGATCACCAATTTCGAGAAGCTCAAGCCCGATCTCGACCTGATCACCGCCTGGGACCCCGAGTTGGTGATCGTCGACGAGGCGCAGCGGGTGAAGAACTGGAACACCATTGCCGCCCGGTCGCTCAAGCGCATCGACAGCCCCTATGCCATCGTGCTCACCGGCACACCGCTGGAGAACAAGCTGGAGGAGCTGATTTCCATCGTCCAGTTCGTCGATCAATATCGCCTCGGACCGACCTGGAAGCTGTTGCACCAACATCAGCTCAAGGATGAAGCCGGCCGGGTCACTGGCTACACCGGGCTGGAGAAGATCGGCGACACGCTGGCGAGCATCATGATCCGGCGGCGCAAGAGCGAGGTGTTGCGCCAACTGCCCGAGCGCACCGACCAGAATCTGCTGGTGCCCATGACCGAAGCGCAGATGTTGTACCACGATGAGAATGGTCAGATCGTGACCCGGATCGTGCAGCGCTGGCGCAAGACAAAGTTTCTCTCCGACACCGATCAGCGTCGTCTCACTTGCGCCCATGCAGAACATGCGCATGTCGTGCAACAGCACCTACCTGCTGGATCAGGAGAGCGACCACGGCGTCAAGGTCGGTGAGCTGGCGGCGTTGTTCGACGAATTGTTCGCCCAGCCCGAGGCCAAGGCGGTGGTGTTTTCGCAGTGGACGCGCACCCACGAGATCGTCATTCGCCGGCTGGAAGCGCGCGGCATCGGCTATGTCAGCTTTCATGGGGGTGTCCCGGCGAAGATCCGCCCGGCACTGGTGGATCGCTTCCGTGACGACCCGGGATGTCGCGTCTTCCTGTCGACCGATGCCGGCAGCACCGGACTGAATCTGCAACATGCCGCGACCCTGGTCAACATGGACCTGCCGTGGAACCCGGCGATCCTCGAACAGCGCATCGCGCGCATTCACCGTATCGGCCAGAAGCGCCCGGTGCAAATCGTCAATTTCATCGCCAAGGGCACGATCGAGGAAGGCATGTTGTCGGTGCTGGCCTTCAAGCGCTCCCTGTCGGCGGGGATTCTGGATGGCGGCACGGGCGAGATATCGTTGGGCGGCTCGCGTCTCAACCGCTTCATGAAGGATGTCGAAAACGTCACCGGCTCGATGGGCGAGGGCGAAGCGGTGACGCCGGCAGAGGAAATGACCGGTGTCGACGCCGCTGCGCCAGAGGACCAAGCGTTCGACATCGCGCCCGAGACAGCGCCCGTAGCAGCGCCAGATGCGGACGAAGTTCGGCGCCAGTCGATCCCGGAGGTGGCGACCTCCACCACGCCCGCACCCGGCGATCCCTGGAGCGCATTGCTCCAGTTTGGCGCCCAGTTTGCCGCTGCGCTCGGTGCGGCAGCCAGTTCAGCGGGTACCGCGGATCAGGACCAGCCACGCCATCCCTGGATCGAGCATGACCCGGAGACCGGCGCCCGCAATTTTAAAGTGCCGCTGCCATCGCCCGAGGCGGCGCGGCAGATCGCCGACGCCTTGTCGCTGATGGCTCAGGCCCTGCGGGGTGCGGCGGATAAGCGATGAACATGACCGAAGGTCAGGCTATCTGGCTTAGGGCCAATCCGTTCGCTTTCGCGTTCTTCGCCAGCGCCTCGTCTGTCGTCGCAATCGCACTGGCGCCGGCTTCAAGCGCCATCGCCAGGTGCAAGGCATCACCGGAGCGCAAGCCGCTTGCGGCGTTGCGCGCCATCCTGGCGGCCTCGGCAAACGCTTTTCGACTCACGGGCAATAAACGCAATCCGGACGCACAAAAAGCGTCGAAGTCCTTCCATGCCGCCTGCGCCTGCTTGGCACTAATCTCCCCTTGCCGAACCTTGATGGACAAGGCGCTCGAGAACTCCGTCACGATCCAGTCAGACGATACCAAGGGCTCAGCACTAGACTCAAACCAAGCCTCGATTGCAGGACTCGAGGGCTCCGGGACAAACATCGGAACCGCGGCGCTGGTGTCCAGATAGATCATCAATATCGATCCTTCTGGCGCATCATCTGAACGCTCGTCGTCGTCAGCGGCATGGTCGCCCGCAGCTTGCGCAGGCGCTTGATGAATGCCGCCTTGTCGAACGGTTGGTCCGGTGTCAGCTTGATCTCGCCAAGCGGCGTCACTTCCGCCTCAACGGTATCGCCCTCGCGTAATCCGGCAGCGCGAGTGCATTCCACCGGCAGACGAACTGCCAGACTGTTGCCCCATTTCGCCAGTTGCAGCCTCATGACTATCTCGTTTGTGGATACGTGTAGATACATGCTATCACGATGGCAGGCAAGTGTGGAAGCAAACCGACATGCTCGACCTGTCAGCGGTGCGTACGTGCGCGAACTGAATCGCAAAGATCGGCCCCGAAGTCGGCGTCAGGCGTTTCCGCAGCAGGGGTCAAGAAGCTGCGGCGCCGAGTGTTCCTTGCGCAGTTTGCGCGGGCCAATCGTCCTATGGCGGAAGTGAGCCATCTGGCGCGACAAATTGCCACCCCGGGTCGACAATTCGAGCACATTCGCTGGGCGCGAGACCGTAGTACGATTAATTGTCATACCAAGGGTGGAATATGAGTAGCGTAAAGATAGCGATTACCCTGGACCAGGAGACGCTGATTCGCGTTGACAGTTTGGTCGCAAAGAGCCTCTTCCCCAATCGTAGTCGCGCGATCCAGGCTGCAGTGAGCGAGAAGCTGGCGCGCATGGAGCGCGGCCGCCTGGCATCAGAGTGCGCAAAGCTCGACCCGGCGTTTGAAAAAACGCTTGCCGAGGAAGGCCTCAACGAGATCATCGGAATCTAGGTCCCTCGGCCGCGGCCGCGGCCAGATAGTCATCAATGGCCGCGTGGAAGTTGGCTTCAAACTCCGATACCGACTCGCCGTGGAAGGAGATGATGTCGTCGATGTCGAGGACACGCCCAACAACGATCTTGTCTTCCGCGTCGAAGACCATGCTCGCCGTATAGCACTTGTAGGTCATGGAATTGATCATGGTTTGATCCTCATTTTGGCGCCATGAAAGCCACCTACGATCGGGAAACCTACAGCCGCTAACACGCCGCGCAATCACGCGGCGGTGCGGTCGAAGACCCGGATGCGAGGGGCGATTCTGTCCGACTGATTGCGCGTCACCGTCCGGATGTCGTACTCGGCTTGCAGGTTCATCCAGAAACGCGGCTCCATCCCGAAGAACAGCCCCAGGCGCAGCGCGGTATCGGCCGTGATCGGCCGATGACCATGCACTGCAGACGCTTGGCCTCGTCCGGTGCAAAACCCAGTTCCAGGAAGATGTTGGCGCCCGGCTGCGTCACGTGGCGGAATTCGGTGTTGATCGTCAGTCCTTCGACCTGTCGCGTGGTTTAGCTGATCGGCCACGAGATGGAGCGTCGACCACCTCCGATCGCTCCGATAGGCGCCCGGTGACGTAGCGGTGAAGCACACTTGCGATCAGGGTCTGATAGGGAACGCCTTGTTCCATTGCCTTGACCTGAATGTCGCTCAGGTCACCGGAAGATAGCCTGATGTTGACGCGACGATCCTTGATCGCGGTGGCACGAGCAGCAGCCTTCAACTTCGCGAGTTCGCTCTTGGTGGCAATGGACTTGAGCTTCTCCTTCTCATAAGAACCGAGAATCTCAAGTTCGTATTTATCAATAGTCGGCATCAGCGTCACCTCGATTCAGATAGTCTTTGGGCGCCTTGCGACTGACCTCGACAGGCCAGGGACTTCAGGCCACCCTATTCTCGATCGCCCCCTGCCACGGGCGGATGCGGGCAATGGCCGGACCCGCCGCGTCCTGCGCACACTGGACGTCGTAGCTGTTTTGCAGGTTTAGCCAGAACTGGGGCGAGGAATTGAAGAACCTTGCCAGACGCAGCGCGGTATCTGCGGTGATGCGGCGCCGCTCGCGCACGATCTCGTTAATGCGCGCTGGTGTCACGTTCAGCGCGCGCGCCAGCGCATTGCTGGAAAGCCCCAGCGGAATCATGAACTCCTCCCGCAGTTGTTCGCCGGGGTGAATGGGGGGCAGTTTCTTCGTCATTTTCATCCAGCTTGCGCGGCGCCGCCGCCTTGATGGTCACTCAGCGCGCCACTCGGCGCCGCTGGTGCAGGGCTTCGGTGTCGCTGCATTTTAAGGACTGGATCGTCAGCTTACAGTATATCGCGTGGCGATACAACGCAACTTGCCAAAGTTTGCACAGATGTGCCGCTGATGTGCCGCTTCACAGACGTGCCCCTGCAAGAATCTGCCCCTGGCAAGGTCTCCATTGGTGGACATGGTTGACATACAGTCGTAGCATGGACTTAGCATTCCGGAGAAATTGAAACCATGACTGCCCCAGCCAATCGACAGCCTGCCAGGAAGCCTGCAAACGGACCAGTTCAGGAATTTCTGTGGTCTCTCGACGTCATGCAACACTCAGCAGCAAAGGTCAAGAAGCTGCCGCGCCGAGTCTTCCTTGAGCAGTTAGCGGCGGCCGATCGTCCTATGACGGAAGTGAGTGATCTGGCGCGACAGATCGCCACCCTCGGTCGACAATTCGAGGAGATTCGCGGGACGCTCCAGGAGCGAGAAGCGAATCGGACGGCTGACGCGGCGACGCGAAAGAGCAGCCGACATCTGAAGACCTTGATCGAGGCGCACGCTCTCATGAAGCCGGCTGGATTTGCTGCAAGGATGGGTTGGACCAGGCAGGCACTGAGCAAAGCCTTGAAGTCGGGCCGGGTGTTTTTCGTGGAGTTGCAGGGCTCACGCTACTATCCCGCTTTTTTCGCAGAATCGAGGTATGACCGCAGGCATCTCGAAGCCGTAAGCAAACTGCTGGGTGATCTGCCTGGCGCCACGAAGCTCCAGTTCATGAGTACCCCGAAGGGGTCCTTAGGTGGCTTGACGCCATTGGAGGCTTTGGCTAAGGGAAATTTCGCGGCAACCAAGGTCGCGGCTGAGGGTTTTGCCCAGAGATGAGCCGCGATGCGGCTTGGTCCTCCGCCCCCTAAGCTCAACAGCATTGATCTGGTGACACGGAATGTTGCGGTTGCCGACATTTGCCGGGTTACCCGCCGCTACGCTGGTGAACCATTTTTCGGCAAATCGGCGAGCAACCGTTTCGACGATCGTTCGCGCGCGAAGGGGAGCCGTTTTGGAACCTGCTATTGCTGGCAGACCTGACTGGCACTTCATTGAAGGTGTTGGGAGGCGATGGATCACTCTCGACCATAACACCGTATCGACTGCCGCAGCTCTGGTCGATGGCGGTTTATCGCCATCCGCAGAATGTCGACGGCATCCTTTTTGTCTCGCGACACCTCAACGATCGTAAGGCAGTCGTTGTCTATGATCGTGCGGCGCCCAAGCTCGGTCGAGCTTTCTACGCTTCCTTGATGCAAGCGTCGGCTCTATCAAGCGCGATCAGCAATCTGCGGATATCCTTCGACTATCCGTAACCGCCATAATCCGAAAATCAGCAACGCCAGGAGGGCAGCAACAATGGACTTTTCCTACTCCCAGAAAGTGCGAGACCTGCAGGAACGGCTCAACGCGTTCATGGATGCCTACATCTATCCCAACGAGGAGCGCTATCACGACGAGGTGCGCGCCAATCGTGCGGCCGGCGACGCGTTCCAGCCGGTCAAGGTGATGGAGGAACTGAAGGCCGCGGCCCGCACCCACGGGCTGTGGAACCTGTTCCTGCCCGAATCCGAGCACGGCGCCGGGCTCACCAACCTCGAGTACGCGCCACTGTGCGAAATCATGGGCCGCTCGCATATCGCGCCCGAGGCGTTCAACTGCTCGGCGCCCGACACCGGCAACATGGAAGTGCTGGCGCGCTACGGCACTCCCGAGCAGCAGCAGCAGTGGCTGGTGCCGCTGCTCGAAGGGAAGATCCGCTCGGGCTTTGCGATGACCGAGCCGGGAGTGGCTTCGTCGGACGCCACCACCATCGAAGCGAGCATCGTGCGCGAGGGCGACGAGTACGTGATCAACGGGCGCAAGTGGTGGACCTCGGGCGCGCCCGACTCGCGCTGCGAGATCCTGATCTTCATGGGCAAGACCGACCCCGACAATCCCAACCGGCACCGCCAGCAGTCTATGATCCTGGTGCCATTGCGCACGCCCGGGGTCAAGGTTGAGCGCGCGCTGCGCGTGTTTGGCTACGACCATGCCCCGCATGGTCACGGTGAGCTGACGTTCGACAACGTCCGGGTGCCGGCAAGCAACATCCTGCTGGGCGAAGGGCGCGGCTTCGAGATCGCCCAGGGGCGGCTGGGCCCAGGGCGCATCCACCACTGCATGCGCCTGATCGGCGTGGCCGAACGCGCACTGGAAGCCATGTGCAAGCGCGCGCTCGTCAGGAAGCCCTTTGGCAAGCCGCTCTCCGACCAGGGGGTGACGCGCGAGCGCATCGCCAACGCGCGCATCCTGATCGACCAGGCGCGCTGGCTGGTCTTGAACGCCGCGTTCATGATGGACACCGCCGGCAACAAGGCGGCGCGCAAGGAAATCGCCATGATCAAGGTGGCCGCGCCCAACATGGCGCTGCAGGTGATCGACTGGGCGATGCAGGTGCACGGCGGCGGCGGGGTGAGCGAAGACTTCGGCCTGGCCGCCGCCTACGCCCAGTCGCGCACGCTGCGCTTCGCCGATGGCCCGGATGAGGTGCACCGCAACCAGATCGCCAAAATGGAGCTGGCGCGCTACCTGAAGCCCTGAGCTGAGACCCCGAGCGCGCCTGCCGAAAACTGAGGGAAGAAACTTGTCGGATCGCCACTACGCCCACTGGCCCGCGCACCTGCCGAGCCATCACCTGACGCTGCCCGAGACCAATCTCTACCGCAATGTAGAGGTCTCGGCGCTGCGCTATCCTGACAAGCCGTTCCTGATCTTCTACGGCGCGCAGATCAGTTACGCGCGTTTCCAGGCCGAAACCGAACGGCTCGCCGGTTATCTCCAGCACGAGTGCGGGGTGGGGCGCGGCGACCGGGTGCTGCTCGACATGCAGAGCAGCCCGCAGTTCGCGATCGGCTATTACGCGATCCTGCGCGCCGATGCGGTGGTGGTGCCGGTCAACCCGATGAACCTGACCCTCGAGCTGGAGCACTTCGTCAGCGACAGCGGGGCAAAGGTGGCGCTGGTCGCGCAGGAAGTCTTTCCGCAATGGGAGCCGCTGCTCGGGGGCGGGCTCGAGCGCGTGATCGTGGCGGCCTACAGCGACTATCTTCCGGAACCATCGGCAGACAACCCGGTCCCGCCGGCATTTGTCGCCGAACCGCGCCAGTCGTTCGCCGACCCGCGGGTCAGCCTCTGGAGCGCCGCGCTGGCCGCAGGATTCACGCCTGGAGCGCTCGAGAACGGCCCCCCGGACCTGTGCCTGCTGCAATACACCTCCGGCACCACCGGGCTCCCCAAGGGCTGCATGCACACCCACCGCAGCGTGATGTACAACACGCTGGCCGCGATGAACTGGTTCGGCGCGCAGCAGGATGCAGTGTTCCTCGCCACGCTGCCGTTCTTCCACGTAACCGCCATGCAGGGCAGCATGAGCGGGCCGCTCTACATCGGCGCCACCGTGGTGGTGCTGCCGCGCTGGGATCGCACCGCGGTGGTCGAGATGATCGAACGCCACCGCGTGACCAGCCTGCACATGATCGCGGCGATGGTGATGGATCTGCTGGCCAAGCCCGATATCGAGCACCACGACCTCTCGAGCGTGAGGCGCATCAGCGGTGGCGGCGCGGCGATGCCCGAGGCCGTGGCCCAGCGCATGCACGACCTCCTTGGCCTGCCGTATTACGAGGGCTACGGAATGTCGGAAACCATCGCGCCGACCCACCTCAACCCGCCGCAGAACCCCAAGAAACAGTGCCTCGGCATCCCGATGTTCGATGTCGACTCACGAGTGGTCGATCCAGATAGCATGAAGGAACTGCCGCCCGGCGAAGTCGGCGAAATCATCGTGCATGGCCCGCAGGTGATGACCGGCTACTGGAACAACGAGGCCGCGACCAAGTCGAGCTTCGTAACCATCGAGGGCAAGCGGTTCCTGCGCACCGGGGACCTGGGCACCATCGACGAAGACGGCTACTTCTTCATGGTCGACCGCTTGAAGCGCATGATCAACGCCTCCGGCTACAAGGTCTGGCCGGCGGAAGTCGAGTCGCTGCTCTACCACCACCCGGCGATCCAGGAGGCCTGCGTAATCGCCGCGCTGGACGAGAAGCGCGGCGAGACCGTCAAGGCCATCGTCGTGTTGCGCGCCGGTCAGGTCGGGCAGGTGAGTGGCGACGACATCATCGCCTGGGCGCGTGAGAACATGGCTGCCTACAAGGTGCCCAGGATCATCGAGTTCGCCGAGAGCATCCCCAAGTCGGGCGCCGGAAAGGTGCAGTGGCGGATGCTGCAGGAGAGGGAGATGGGGCGGTCAGCCGCGCCGTGATTATTGGAGAGAAACAATGAAAGCACTTGTCTGCCACGCCTTTGGCCCGATCGAGAACCTGCGCGTCGAGGACATCCCTGTGCCCGAGCCTGGTCCGGGGCAGGTGAGGGTGCGGGTGCGCGCGGCGGCCCTGAACTTCCCCGATGCGCTGATCGTCCAGGGTCTCTACCAGGTCAAGCCGGCATTCCCGTTTTCCCCTGGGGCCGAACTGTCGGGCGAGATTTCGGCGTTGGGCGAAGGGGTAAAGGGCTTCGTAGTGGGCGACCGGGTTATCGCCGCCAGCGGCCACGGCGGCTTCGCCGAGGAATGCGTGGTCGACGTCAGCCGGCTGATGCCGCTGCTGCCCGGGATGAGCTTCGAGCAAGGCGCTGCGCTGGTGCTGACCTTCGCCACTTCGCTGCACGCGCTCAAGGATTGCGCACATCTGAAGGCTGGCGAGACTGTGCTGGTGCTTGGTGCGGCCGGCGGGGTGGGGTTGTCTGCGGTCGAGATCGCCAAGGCGATGGGTGCGCGGGTGATCGCGGCCGCGTCTTCTCCCGAAAAGCTGGCGCTCGCGAAACAGGTTGGCGCCGACGAACTGATCGATTACTCGAAAGAAGACCTCAAGAAGCGGGTCGATGAACTGACCGACAAGAAGGGCGTCGAGGTGGTCTATGACCCGGTGGGCGGACCCTACAGCGAGCCGGCACTGCGCGCCACCGCCTGGCGGGGTCGTTTCCTGGTGATCGGCTTCGCGGCCGGCGAGATTCCCAAGCTGCCGCTCAATCTGGCTCTCCTGAAGGAACGCTCGATCATCGGCGTCTACTGGGGCGACTCCACCCGGCGCCATCCAGCAGAACATCTTGCCAACCTCCACGACCTCGCAACCTGGTTCGCCCAGGGCAAGATCAAGCCGGTAATCAGCGAGACGGTGGGGCTGGACGGTGCCGCCGACGCGATCAAGCGGATCGCGAATCGGCAGGTGAAGGGGAAGGTCGTGGTGGTGCCGGGTTAGGGGCCCTAGGGATTGCGAACGCAATCGTAGGTCAGTGGTATCCGGGCGCCAGCCTCGATCATCTCGAAGTCGCTCACGCGCAGCGTGGCGAGGTCGCGCGGACCGAACCCGACTTCGCTCCACTTGTGTTTGGTAAACCTGTCGCTTGCGGCGGTTAGAGCGATGTCCCCGCCGTCAGCGAGAAGCATTCCGTATTTCTGCATCGCGCGCGCTACGACACGAGCGGCCGGTTTGAGGGCCGCTATTTCTTGTTCGACCTCCGG
>JAHYJF010000405.1 GCA_019428955.1 Burkholderiaceae bacterium | reverse complement strand
TACCTCGGTCTTTGCTGAAGTATCGGGCGACTGCCGTCACGGTCACGTGGGTCAGCAGGCCTTGTCCGCCCAGGCGAAGCGCGAAGAATCCGATCGCAAGCAGCGGCACCAAGGTCACCGAGGCTGTAAAAAAACAGGCAAGAGCCAAAAACAAGCCTGACATGAAGCTATATCGCAACAGGTCGACCCTGTCGATCCAGCGCCCGGCCGTCCACAGCACGGCTGCGCTCGCGACGGTCGCTGCGGCGTAAAGACTTGCCACCTCCGCGTCACCGAGTCCGAAGCTCCCTTTTATGTCGGGCAGAAAAAGCGCGATGACAAAGGTCTGCCCGGCGCTTGATGCCAACGCGTGAAGAAAACCGAAACCGAGCGTACGGGGATTACGGCGTAACAGCGAGACGAAATTCATAAGGTATGCAGATGGGCCGACGACGAATTATGTCGCTCGCCATTCTTATGACGGCGAAATGTGGCCATTTGAGTGGAACTGCCGAGGATCGGATCGGCTTCGCCGATATCGCCAAAAACAACCGAGTAGCCGTTTCGCTTTGAAACGCCGAAGGCCCAGCCGCGGAACTTTGCGCGCCCCCATTCAAAACGGTGATCGGGGTGACGAAATGTCCCCGGCCGCATCCCGTGGAGCACGTTGTATTCCTGGTTGGGTGTCGTGACCAGCACTGTTTCCGGCTGATAGCAGGAAAACACCGCGTGCTCTACCGCAGACAGGCGGTTGGGGTCGATGTGTTCGATCGTTTCCACCAGCAACGCAGCGTCGAAGCCCCGCAGTCTGTCGTCGGCTTGCGCGAACGACGTCTGCAGCAGGCAAAGGCGTCCATCGTCCATGTTGTGCCCAAGTCCCAGCAGCGACCGCGCGGCGGCGAGAGAAGCCATGGAAATGTCGATGCCGACGATGCGACGGAATTGCGCCACGGAGACCAAACGCGCAAGCAGTTCCCCCCGTCCGCAGCCGAGATCAATAACGCTTTGCGCGCTACTGGCTACGAGGTGCCGCGTTACGGTATTCAGGCGCTCTTCGTGCAGAGGCGTTGCCATGTCAGCTGCGCTTACCTTTGCGCATCAGGACGACGTCCTTCACCGGGATTTCGCAATGCCAGTCGTAGCATCTCGCTAGCTGGATGAACGTTTCTGCACCGTAGAACACCACATGAGTCGGGTCACGCCGGTAATGCCAGGCGGCGAAGCGTGTATCGTCAGTCTGAAAGCAGGTCATGATGGCGAGCCAGCCGCCGGGTTTGAGCAATGCGTCGAGGCGGGCGAACTCCTCCGCTGGCCGGTGAAAATGCTCCACCACCTCGGTGCAAGTGACGAAGTCGTAAGTCCGAAGCAGCGTTGCCGAATCGCGGTGGAAGAACGGGTCGTACAGGGCCACCTCGTGACCGGCCTCGCGCAACATGCAATCCAGGGCCGGGCCGGGGCCGCAGCCGAAATCCAGGCCGGATTGCCGGTGTGGCAGGCGGGCGAGCAAAGGGGCAGCGAGCCTGTGGAGAAACCGCCGGTAATGCAAATCTTCCGGGCTATTCTCATGCCGCAGGTAGTGTGCGTATTCCGCATCGATAGTCGGCAGCTGCGTGGGATGCAGGAAGGTCGCTGCACAATCGGAGCAGCGCCAGTAGTCACGACCACCCGCAGCGAGGAGAAAACGGGCGTTTTTTCCACAGCATACGGAACACGGCAGGTTTTCAGACCCGCAAACCGGTGTTCGGCAGGGGGGCTTTGCGACTGACGCCAGTCCTGACGAGTCCGTGATGGGCGTGCACGGTGATTCGGGTTCAGCGATCTGCAAGAGGCCTCCTACCGATTTCGCGTTCGAGCAAGCACGCTTTGCAGAACACCACCGCCGGATCGCTTTCCAGCCGCTCTGGTTCCAAATCTGACTCACACTGGCAACACAGTCCAAACGTGCCAGACTCAATTCGATCGAGTGCGGCTTTCAGTTTCCTTTTCTGCACCAGCAGACGTTGCTCCATTGCCTGGGCCATTGCCTGTTGCTGCAACGCGTCCATGCGCGACAACCGACCGACACTCGACTGATCCAGGGTCACCGTGCTGGTGGAGTCACTCGCTTGCGAAAGCGCTTCATCCAGTCGCGCCAGATCGGCCTCCAATCTGCGGCGGAATACGCCAAAATCCAGATTCATCGGCCGTCACCCCGTGACTCATTTGCACCGTCGGAATCGGCATGAGCCACCCATTCGGCATCAGCGCAACTTGTGGTCAATAGCAATCCAGCCACCGATGCGGCATTCTGCAGGGCTGCACGCACGACCTTGGCGGGGTCGATGATGCCTCGCGCCAACAGATCGGTGAACTCGCTGGTTGCGGCGTCGAAACCCAAATCGCCATCGCTATCGAGCACGGCGTTCATCACGACCGGCGGGTGAGCACCGGCATTGGCAGCAAGCGGGGCGAGATCAACCAGCGCGTCGAGAACCTCGCGGACACCGAAATCATTGATTGCGGAACCGAAGAACACCGGCGTCTGGCGGCCGGCGAGAAAAGCTTCGCGGTCGAATTCGGGATCTTCGCGCATTC
>JAHYJF010000032.1 GCA_019428955.1 Burkholderiaceae bacterium | reverse complement strand
CCCTCGGCCCTTGCCAGGTTGACGCCCCGCACGCTGGCGGGCCCCCGGCTGGGCGAATTGCTGGCCGCGCTGGTTACGGCACCGGCCCAGGCGCGGCTGCGCAACGACCGGCCAGCGGCGATCACACCGACCGCAGACTATACGCAGCGCGGTGACGTCCAGGAATTCATCGCCGAGGTCGCGGCGCGCAACCACTTCGAACCCGCCGAACTTACCCGACTAATCGAGCAGGCCCGCCACGCTCCGGCGGTGTTGCGCCTGATTGCCCCCCCGACGGCGACCTTCAAACGCTCGTGGGCAGCCTACCGGGAACGCTTTCTCGATCCGGTGCGGATCACCGGCGGAGTCGCCTTCTGGCAGGAAAACGAGGCCGCCCTCGAGCGGGCTACCAGGCAGTTCGGCGTCCCGCCCGAGATCGTGGTAGCGATCATCGGCGTCGAAACCCTCTACGGCAAGATAACCGGCAAGTTCCGCATCCTCGATGCGCTCGTAACGCTGGGCTTTGACGATCCGCGGCGCGCCGCCTACTTCCGTTCCGAACTGGAGCAGTTCCTGGTCTGGACCCACGACTCGGGAATCGACCCGCTGTCGGTGCTCGGCTCCTACGCCGGCGCGATCGGCCTGCCCCAGTTCATGCCCGGCAGCATCCGCAACTTTGCCGTCGATTTCGACGGCGATGGCGTGATCAGGCTGCGCGACAGCGCCACCGATGCGATCGGCAGCGTGGCCAATTTCCTGACGGCTCATGGCTGGCAGGCCGGGGGGCCGACCCACTTCAACGCGGTCATCGAAGACTACGACCGGATCAAACCGCTCGCCAAAGCCGGCATCGAACCCAGCTTCTCGAGCGCCGAGCTGGCGCGCCAGGGAGTAATCGCGCTGCCTGCGGCGCCGGCCGGTCTGGTCCTGGCGCTCGTCGACCTGCCCAACGGCGACGACGCCCCAAGCTACTACCTCGGTGCCCGCAACTTCTTCGTGATCACGCGCTACAACCGCTCGAGCTTCTACGCCATGGCGGTGCTGGAACTGGCGCAGGCGCTGCGCCAGGCCCGGGCCAAGCCCTACTCGGGGAACAGTCCAGTCGAGAGGTAGCGATCGCCGCGGTCGCAGACTATGAACACGATGGTCGCGTTGCGCACGGTGGCGGCGAGGCGCAGCGCGATCGCGCACGCCCCTCCCGAGGACGGACCACAACAAATCCCCTCTTCCGCCGCGAGGCGCCGGGCAGTTTCCTCGGCATCAAGCTGGGTCACCGCTTCGAGCCGATCGACCCGGGCGTGGCGATAGATCGCCGGCAGGTAGCCCTCGCCCCAGCGCCGGATTCCTGGAATCGACGAACCCTCGGCCGGTTGGGCGCCTACGATCACGACCTCGGGGTTGCGCTCCTTGAGGTAACGCGACACCCCGGTGATGGTGCCGGTGGTACCCATTGCCGAGACAAAGTGGGTCACGCCACCGCCAGTGCCGTGCCAGATTTCCGGCCCGGTGGTGGCAAAGTGCGCGCCCCAGTTGTCGTCGTTGGCGAACTGGTCGAGCACCAGGCCACGCCCCTCGAGCTGCATCTGCTGAGCGAGGTCTCGTGCCCCTTCCATGCCGCTCGCGCGGCTGACCAGCACCAGTTCGGCGCCATAGGCGCGCATCGCCTGACGTCTCTCGACCGAGAGGTTGTCGGGCATGATCAGAATCATGCGGTAGCCGCGAATCGCCGCCACCATCGCCAGCGCGATGCCGGTGTTGCCCGAGGTCGCCTCGATCAGGGTGTCGCCGGGAACGATCTCGCCGCGCGCCGCGGCACCTTCGATCATCGCCAGCGCCGCCCGGTCCTTGACCGATCCCGCTGGATTGTCGCCTTCGAGCTTGCCGAGCAGCACGTTGCCGCGCGCGGCCCCAACCTCGGCGGCAAGCCGCTGGAGACGCACCAGGCGCGAGGCGCCGATGGTCTGGTCGATGGTTTTGGTTGTACTCATCGCTCAACCGTGCTCGACCGGTTGGTCGTCGGCGCACATCCTTACCTCCGGGATGTCGATGTGCCTGAGTGCGTCGTAGAGCGCTTCGATCGCCTCGGCACGCGGAAAACCCTTGCGCCAGGCGAGCACCACACGGCGCACCGGCGCCGGCGCGACGAACGGCACGTAGCGCAGCAGGCCCTCCCCGCGCTCGGCCGGCACGGCCATCACCGGCAGCACCGTGATACCGATCCCCGAGGCCACCATGTGCCGGATAGTCTCAAGTGACGAGCCTTCGAAGGTCCGCTGGATTCCGGCACTGGCCTGCGCAAACCGCGACATCTCCGGACAAACCTCCAGCACCTGGTCGCGGAAGCAGTGCCCCTGGCCGAGCAGCAGCATGTTCTCGCCCTTGAGTTCGATCGACCTGATGGCGCTGCGCTCCGCCCAGGGATGCGTCAGCGGCACCGCCACCACGAACGGCTCGTCGTAAAGAGCCCGGGTCACAAGGCCGCGTTCGGCGAAGGGCTCGGCGAGGATCGCGACGTCGATTTCGCCCTTGCGCAGCCGCTCGAGCAGCACCACGGTGAAGTTCTCCTCGAGTATCAGCGGCATCCCGGGAGTCGAGGAGATTATTTGCGGCACGAGGTAAGGAAGCAGGTACAAGCCAATCGTCGGGATAACGCCCAGGCGCAACGGTCCGCGCAGCGGATTGGCCCCGCCCTGTGCCGTGGCGTGGATGGCATCAGCCTGCTCGAGCACACTTTGCGCCTGCTCGACGATGCGCTCGCCCACCGGCGTTACCGCGATCTCGCCGCTACCACGCTCAAAGATCGTGACGCCGAGTTCGTTCTCGAGTTTCTTGATGCCGACCGACAGCGTCGGCTGACTGACGAAGCAGGCCTCCGCGGCACGCCCGAAATGGCGCTCCCGGGCCACCGCCACCACGTACTTGAGTTCGGTCAGGGTCATCGTGTTCCGATCATAGCAAGCCCTTCTGATACTGGCAGCGGCCCGGACTCAGGCGCCGAGGAATTCTTCCCGAGCGCCCAGCCAGCGCTCGAGGTGCAGATCGGCCAGCCCGGGATGATCGCGCAACATCACCACCGCGGCGGCGCTGGCGGCATCGACCAGGTCGGCGTCACGCTCGAGGTCGGCAAAGCGCAGCATCGGCAGCCCCGACTGGCGCGCTCCCAGAAATTCGCCGGGGCCGCGCAGAGCCAGGTCGCGGCGTGCGATCTCGAAGCCATCGGCGGATTCATAGATCACCCGCAGCCGCTCGCGCGCGATGGACCCGAGTTCACTGCCGAACAGCAACACGCAGACGCTCTCCCGGGTGCCGCGGCCGATCCGACCGCGCAGCTGGTGCAGTTGCGAGAGCCCGAAGCGCTCGGCGTCCTCGATCACCATCAGCGAGGCATTGGGGACGTCGACCCCGACTTCGATCACTGTGGTCGCCACCAACACCGCCACCGCGCCGCTCACAAAGCGCGCCATCACCTCCTGCTTCTCGGCGCCGGTGAGCCGGCCATGCACCAGAGCGACCTGAGCCGGAGCGAGTTCTTCCACCAACCACGCGTGGGTAGCGATCGCGGTCTGCAGGTCGAGCGCTTCGCTCTCCTCGACCAGCGGGCAAACCCAGTAGCACTGCCGACCCTGGGCAAGCGCCGAACGCACCGCGGCCAGTACCTCGTCGCGCCGCGCCGCGGCGATCAGCTTGGTCAGCACCGGCTTGCGCCCGGGGGGCAGCTCGTCGATCAACGACACGTCGAGGTCGGCGTAGTAGCTCATCGCCAGCGTGCGCGGAATCGGCGTCGCGCTCATCATCAGCTGGTGCGGCAGCGCGTTCGCGCCGGTCTTGGCGCGCAGCTTGAGGCGCTGGGCGACGCCGAAACGATGTTGTTCGTCGACGACCGTCAACCCGAGGCGCGCAAATTCGACCGACTGCTCGATCAATGCGTGGGTGCCGACCAGCAGGTCGACCTCGCCGGCGGCGACCCGTGCGCGCACCGCTTTCTTCTCGCTTTCCTTGAGCGACCCGGTGAGCCAGGCGATCCGCACCCCGACGGCTTCCAGCCAGGGACTGAGCTTGCGCCAGTGCTGCTCGGCGAGAATCTCGGTCGGCGCCATCAGTGCGACCTGATATCCGCTGCCGATCGCCCGTGCCGCCGCGAGCGTGGCCACCACCGTCTTGCCGCTGCCGACATCGCCCTGCAAGAGCCGGTTCATCGGCTGGGTGCGGGCCAGATCGGCGCCGATCTGAGCCCAGACCCGGCGCTGCGCCGCCGTGAGCTTGAACGGCAGGGCTGCAAGCAAGGCTGTGACCATGGTGTTTACGGCCAGCTTCGGCGCTGCGAGCTGACCCCGTGCGCTGCGCGCCCGGCGCAGCGAGAGCTGCTGGGCCAGCAATTCGTCGAAGATCACCCGCCGCCAGGCCGGATGGGTGCGCTCGGCGAGCGCGAATTGATCACTGCTCGGTGGCGGCGCGTGCAACACAGCCAACGCGTCGGCCAGCGCTGGCAGCCCCTGCGCCGCGATCAGCTCGGGCGCCACCGTTTCACTAAGGTCGACTGCCGCCAGTGCACTGCGCACCGCTGAGCGCAGCGCTGCCTGCGCCACTCCCGCGACCGTCGGATAAACCGGCGTGAGCGTCTGGGGCAGCGGCATGCCGGGACGCACCACCTTGTAGCGGGGGTGGATGATTTCCAGCCCGAACAGCCCGCCGCGCACTTCGCCAACGGCGCGGATCCGCGCCCCGGGGGTGAACTGGCGCAACTGGGAACCGTAGAAATGAAGGAAACGCAGCGTCACCGCCGCTCTGTCGTCGCGCAGTTCGACCACCAGCGAGCGGCGCGCGCGGGTCAACACCTCGCTGCGCACCACCTCGCCCTCGATCTGGACGGTGGCGCCGGGGCGCGCCGCCGCGATCGCCGTGATGGTGGTTTCGTCCTCGTAACGCAGCGGCAGGTGCAGCACGAGATCCTGCTCGCGCCGAATCCCGAGCCGCGCGAAACGCGCGAGCGAGCTGCTAGCCAAGCACCATCACCGCGTCGATCTCGAACAGCGCGCCGCGCGGCAGACTGGCTACGCCCACCGTCGCCCGCGCCGGGAACGGCGCAACGAAAAACTCCTCCATCGCCGCGTTGACCTGCGGGAAGCTCGCCATGTCGGTGACGTAAATGGTCAGCTTGACGCAGTCGCCCAGCGACCCGCCGGCGGCGGCGGCGACCGCCGCCAAGTTCTGGAGTGCGCGCCGGGCCTGCGGCTCGATCCCGCCCTCGACCAACTGTCCGCTCGCCGGATCGAGCGCGATCTGTCCCGACAGATAGACGCTCTGGCCAGAGCGCACCGCCTGCGAATAGGGCCCGATCGCTGCCGGGGCTCCATTGGTGCTGATGATCTTCTTCTCCACCGCTCGCTCCTCCAGATTCTTGCGCCACGCCGGCGCCGCAGCGGCCAGTTTAGCGGATCGGAGCCGCGGCCCCGGTATGCTGTCGGACTCGACGCACCGACTCACCCCGACTCAGCCCGACTATTGCCAAGATGAGCTCCAAACCGACCACCATCACCTGTAGTTCCGCCGGCTGCGGCTGCGAGATGCATGGCGGCGGCACGATCCGCATCCGGGGGGCGCGCCAGAACAACCTCAAGAACCTGTCGCTGGACATCGCCACCGGCGAGTTGCTGGTGGTCACCGGGGTATCGGGCTCGGGCAAATCATCGCTGGTCTTCGACACCCTCTACGCCGAGGGCCAGCGCCGCTACGTCGAGACCTTCTCGCCCTACGCCCGCCAGTTTCTCGACCGGATGGACAGGCCCCTGGTAGATCGCATCGACGGGGTGCCGCCGGCGATTGCCATCGACCAGACCAACCCGGTCCGCACCTCGCGCTCGACGGTCGGCACCATGACCGAGTTGAACGACCACCTCAAGCTGCTCTATGCGCGCTGCGCGACGCTCTATTGCGCGGCCTGCGACCGGCCCGTGCGGCGCGATACGGTGGCCACGATCGGCGCGCGCCTGCGCGAACTCGCGGCGGCGGCAGCCCCCGATGGTGAAAACCCCGCACCGCGCGTCGCAGTGTGCTTTCCGGTCGACGTCCCGGCCAATTTCAGCGCCGCCGAGGTCGAACAGTTCCTCCAGGCCCAGGGCTATGTCCGGGTCCAGGATCGAGTCGCCACCGCTGATGGCGGACTGCGGCTGAGCGTAATCCAGGACCGCTTCGACCTTGCAACCGTGACTCCCGACCGTCTCGGCGAGGCGCTCGAGGCGGCATTGACCCGCGGCCACGGGCATCTCGAGGTGCACCGTCTCGACGAACCGGACACGGTGCTGAAGTTCAACAACCGGCTGGCGTGCGCCGAGTGCGGCATTGACTACGCCGACCCCACCCCGGGGCTGTTCTCGTTCAACTCGCCGCTGGGGGCCTGCGAGACCTGCCGCGGCTTCGGCCGGGTGATCGGCGTCGATCTCGATCTGGTGATTCCCGACCAGGCCAAGACGCTGCGTGAGGGCGCCGTCCGGCCCTGGCAGACCAGGAGCTTTGGCGATTGCCAGGACGACATGGTCCGCTACGCGCCGCGGGCCGGCATCGCGCTCGACGTGCCCTGGCTCGAACTACCGCCGGAACAGCGCCGCTGGGTGATCGAGGGCAGCTACGACTGGACCGGCAAGTGGCGCAAGCAGTGGTACGGCATCAACCGCTTCTTCGACTGGCTCGAGACCAAGGCCTACCGGATGCACATCCGGGTACTGCTCTCGAAGTACCGCTCGTACACCGAATGTCCGGCGTGTCACGGCGCCCGCCTGCGCCCCGCCGCCCTCGCCTGGCGGCTGGGGATAGCGCCGGCGCTGACCATCCATCAGCTCCAGAACTTGCCGATCGAGCGGGCGGCTCGCTGGCTCGACGAGCTGGCACTGCCTGCGGCGCTCGACACCGCCACCCGCCAGCTGCGCACCGAAATCACGGCACGGGTCCGCTTCCTGCTCACCGTCGGGCTGGGCTACCTGACCCTCGATCGCCAGTCGCGCACGCTCTCGGGGGGCGAGGTCCAGCGCATCAACCTGACCACCGCGCTCGGGACCTCGCTGGTCAACGCCCTGTTCGTGCTCGACGAACCTTCGATCGGGCTGCATCCGCGCGACATCGGCCGGATCATCGAGGTGGTGGAGCGCCTGCGCAGCGCCGGCAACACCATCGTGGTGGTCGAGCACGACCCGCAGATGATGGCGGCCGCCGACCGGGTGCTCGACATCGGCCCCGGCCCGGGCGAGCGCGGCGGCGAAATCGTCTTCCACGGCACTCCTGCACAGTTGCTCGCTGCGCCAACGCTGACCGGCGACTACCTCTCGGGGCGGCGCCAGGTAACGCTGGACGCCGGCCGCGCAGTGCGCGCCAACACCCCGCGGCTGATCATCGAAGGTGCGCGGGCCAACAACCTACGCGATCTTGCGGTCGAGATTCCGCTCGGCCGGATGGTGGTCCTGACCGGGGTCTCGGGCAGCGGCAAATCGAGCCTGATGCAGCAGGTGTTGCTGCCGGCGCTGGCCAGGGTGCTGGGCGGGGGGTCCGGCCCGTCGGGGCGTTTTGAGGATGCCACCGGCAGCTGCGAGCGGCTGCTGGGCGCCGACTGGTTGAGCGAGGTGGTCAGCGTCGACCAGGCGGCAATCGGGCGAACCACGCGCTCCAACCCGGTCAGCCACGTCGGGGCCTTCGAGGGCATCCGCAAGCTCTTTGCAGCCCACCCGCTGGCCATCGAGCGCCGCTATCTTCCCGGCACCTTCAGCTTCAATGCGGGCAAGGGCCGCTGCCCGGCCTGTGGCGGCACCGGTTTCGAACACGTCGAGATGCAGTTCCTCTCCGACGTCTACCTGCGCTGCCCCGATTGCGACGGCAAGCGCTTCCGGGCGCCCGTACTCGAAGTACGCCTGTCGCGCCCCGGGGCCAGACGCGCCGACGGCAGCGAGTTTGGCTCGCTGTCGATCGCCGACGTGCTCGAGCTTACCGTCAACGAGGCCCTGCAGTTCTTCGCCGGCGAGCGCGAAATCGCGCGCCGCCTGGCACCGCTGCGCGAGGTCGGGCTCGACTACCTGCGGCTGGGCCAGCCAGTACCGACGCTCTCCGGAGGCGAGGCGCAGCGCCTCAAGCTTGCCGGGCACCTCGCCGGCGTGCGTTCGAGCAAACACGCTGCGCCCCGGCCCAGGGGCGCCTGGGGTGAAATCGGCGCCGGCGGCACGCTGTTCCTGTTCGATGAGCCCACCACCGGACTGCATTTCGACGACATCGCCCGGCTCTTGCGCGCCTTCGGCAAGCTGCTGGCCGCGGGCCATTCGCTGCTGATCATCGAACACAACCTCGACGTGATTCGCTCGGCCGACTGGATCATCGATCTCGGACCAGAGGGTGGCGAAGGCGGCGGCGAAGTGGTCGCGGTCGGCCCGCCGGCGGCGATCGCCGCCGAAACGCGGTCGCACACCGGACGCGCACTACGGGAACTGGCCGAGCCGAGCGCCAAGGCCGAACCAGCGGCTGGCGCGCCAGCGGTCGACGAGGATTCGGCGCTGCGCGCTCTGGCGCGTGACGCGATCGTGGTGCACCACGCCCGCGAGCACAATCTCAAGAACATCGACGTGGCGATTCCGCGCGAGTGCATGACGGTGATCACCGGGGTCTCGGGCTCGGGCAAGTCGACCCTGGCCTTCGACGTGATCTTCGCCGAGGGTCAGCGCCGTTATCTCGAGTCGCTCAATGCCTACGCGCGCCAGTTCGTTGCGCCCGCGGCCCGCCCCGACGTCGACTCGATCCTCGGAATCCCCCCGACCGTGGCGATCGAGCAGCGCGCCAGCCGCGGCGGTCGCAAGAGCACGGTGGCGACGCTGACCGAGATCTACCACTTCCTGCGCCTGCTCTACGTGCGGCTTGGCATCCAGCACTGCCCGCAGTGCGCAGTGGCGATCGAACCGCAGTCGTTCGAGTCGATCGCGGTCCAGATCGAGCGCGACTATCGCGGCCGCCACATCGGTCTGCTCGCCCCGCTGGTCGTCGCCCGCAAGGGGATTTATGGCGAACTGGCTCGCTGGGCGCTGGCCCACGGTTACCGCCACCTGCAGGTCGACGGAGCGTTCGTCTCGACGGCTTCCTTCCCGCGGCTGGCACGCTATGTCGAGCACGACATCGCGCTCCCCATCGCCGACCTGGTGGTCGACCCGGCCCGCGACGACCAGTTGCGTGCGGCGCTCGCGCGCGCGCTCGAGCATGGCCAGGGAGCGGTAATCATCGCCGCCGGGATGGAGCGCCTGCGCGCCGCGATCGACAGCGGCGATACCACCGGCAAGAGCGCCACGCTCGAGACCAGGCTGATCTCAACCCGTCGCTCGTGCCCGTCGTGCGGCACCAGCTTCCCGGAGCTGGATCCTCGGCTCTTTTCCTTCAACAGCCGCTTGGGCTGGTGCCTGGAGTGCTTCGGCACCGGCGTGGAACTGGCCGGATTCGACGGCGAGCAGACCGGCGAGGAAGGCCGCTGGAGCGAGGGCGGCACCACCTGTCGATCCTGCGGCGGCGAGCGCCTGAACCCCACCGCGCGGGCCGTGCGCCTGGGCGATTTTCCCATTGCCACGGTGACCGCGCTGGCGGTAAGCGCGGCGCGCGAATGGGCGCAGACTCTGGCGCTCTCGGCGCGTGCCGGCGAGATCGCCCGCGACGCGCTGGCCGAGATCGCCGCCCGGCTGGCCTTCCTCGAGGACGTCGGCCTGGGTTACCTGACGCTCAACCGCTCGGCACCGACGCTCTCCGGCGGTGAAGCCCAGCGCATCAGGCTGGCGGCGCAACTGGGCTCGAACCTCCAGGGAGTGTGCTACATCCTCGATGAACCCACCATCGGCCTGCATCCGCGCGACAACAACGTGCTGCTCGACACCCTGCAGGCGCTGCGCGATCGCGGCAACACCCTGCTGGTGGTCGAGCACGACGAAGACACCATCAGGCGCGCCGACCACGTGATCGACATGGGTCCGGCGGCAGGCCGCCACGGCGGCGAGATCGTTGCCACCGGAACCCTCGCCGAACTGTGCTGCAACCCGGCGAGCGTCACCGGGCGCTACCTCGCCGCCCCGCTCGCCCACGATATCCATGAGCGCCGGACGATCGACGCGGCAACTCCGACGCTGCGCCTGCGCGGCGCGCGCCTGCATAACCTTCGCGACCTCGACATCGGCTTCGCACTCGGCCGCATCACGGTCGTCACCGGCGTCTCGGGGTCCGGCAAATCGACGCTGGCCCGCGACGTGCTGCTCGCCAACCTCGCAGCCCAGATCGGCGCGCGCGACCGCCGCCTCCCGTCGCCCCGGCTGAGCGGCGTTGCCGACATCGCGGGATGGGAGGAGATCGACGCGGTGCTCGAAGTCGACCAGACGCCGATCGGCGCGACGCCACGTTCCTGCCCGGCGACCTACGTCGGTTTCTGGGACGCGATCCGGCGACTCTTCGCCGATACCGCGGAGGCGCGCTTGCGCGGCTACGCCGCGGGGCGCTTCTCGTTCAACACCGCCGGCGGACGCTGCCCGGTGTGCGAAGGCCGCGGCGAACAGACCGTGGAAATGAGTTTCCTGCCCGAGGTCAAGGTGCGCTGCGAGGCCTGTGACGGCGAGCGCTTCGGTGCCGAGACCCTCGAGGTGCGGCTGCGCGGGCGCTCGATCGGGGAGATCCTGGCCGCGAGCGTCGATGACGCGCTCGAGTTCTTTGCCGCCCACCCCCCGATCAGCCGGCCGTTGCAGTTGCTCCAGGACGTCGGGCTTGGCTACCTGACACTCGGCCAGCCCAGCCCGACGCTCTCGGGGGGCGAGGCGCAACGCATCAAGCTGGTCACTGAATTGGCCAAGGTCCGCCGCATCCGCGGAGCTCCGGGCCGGGGCCGTGCTCCCCACACGCTCTACGTGCTCGACGAGCCCACGGTCGGCCTGCACATGGCCGACATCGACCGCCTGCTCGGAGTGCTCCACCGGCTGGTCGACGCCGGCAACACGCTGGTGGTGGTCGAGCACAATCTCGACATCTGGGCCCAGGCCGACTGGATCATCGACCTCGGGCCAGAGGGCGGGGGCGGCGGGGGTCGGCTCGTCGACCAGGGCACCCCACGAGATCTCGCCGGCAACCCCGACAGCCACACCGGCAGAACGCTGGCGGCTTTCCTGGCCAGCCGCGGGGCGAGACCCCACGCATAGTCCGGATCTGTTGCTATCATGCGCTAGCACCGAAAACTGCACAGGAGCATCGAATGCCAGCCCTTGAACGCTCGCAACTTCGTACCCTAGCCCTGGTCGGCCACGCCGGTACCGGGAAGACGACACTGGTCGAAATGCTGCTGGCAGCCAGCGGCGCGATCGAGAGCCCGGGATCGGTCGAGCGTGGTTCGACCGTCTGCGACTACGATCCAATCGAGAAGGCCCACGGCCATTCGCTGCGCCTCGCCTGCGCCCACTTCGAAAGAGACGGCGTGCGGGTGCACCTGCTCGATACCCCCGGCTACCCCGATTTCGCCGGCCGGGCTCTCGGCGCGCTCGACGCCGTGGAAACGGTTGGCATCGTGATCAACGCCCAGCACGGCATCGAGATCACGGCGTCGCGCATGGCGCTGTGGGCCAAGGCGCGCGGGCTGTGCCGGATGGTGATCGTCAACCGCATCGATGAAGAGGCCGTCGACCTGCCGGGCGTGCTCGCCGACCTGCAGACCGCGTTCGGCCGCGAGTGCCTGCCAGTCAATCTGCCGGCCGCCGGCGGGACCAAAGTGCTCGACTGTTTCTTGAATATGAGCGGTGAAGCGACCGATTTCGGCAGCGTCGCCGCCGCCCACGAGGCGCTGATCGAACAGATCGTCGAGGTCGACGACGAGCTTACCGAACGCTATCTGGGCGGCGAAGAAATCGCCGCGAACGAGCTGCATGACGTCTTCGAGCGCGCGCTGCGCGAAGGACACATCATGCCGGTGCTGTTCGCCTCGGCACGCACCGGCACCGGCATCAAGGAACTGCGCGACTTCATAGTACGGATGGCCCCCGACCCTTCGCGGGGCAATCCGCCGTTGTTCGAGAAATGGCCGGGCGGCGACCCGGAGAAGGCCGAGCCATACATCTCTACCGGCGATCCGGACGACCACGTGCTGGCCCACGTCTTCAAGATCGAGGTCGACCCCTACGTCGGAACGATCGGCCTGATCCGCGTTCACCAGGGCACGGTCACCCCTGACACCCAGCTCTACGTCGGCGACGCCCGCAAGCCGGTCAAGGCCGGCGCACTGATGCTGGTCCAGGGCAAGGATCTCACCCCACTCACCGCCGCCGGTCCGGGCGAAATATGCGCCGTCACCAAGATTGACAACGTCGCTTTCGACAACGTGCTCCACGACGCGCCCGAGGACGCCGTGGTGCACTTCAAGCCCCTGCCGATGCCGCACGCCGTTTACGGGCTGGCGGTGCGAGTCAAGAAGCGTGGCGACGAACAGAAACTCTCGGAAGTGCTGCACCGGCTGGTCAGCGAGGATCCCAGCCTGACGGTCGAGCACGACGCGACCACCCACGAAATGGTAATCCGCGGCATCGGCGAGATGCACGTCGGGCGTGTGATCGAGCGCATCGCGTCGCAATACAAGATGGAACTCGACGCCCATCCGCCGGCGATCCCCTATCGTGAAACCATCGCTGGCTCCGCCGAGGGTCATCACCGCCACAAGAAGCAGAGCGGCGGCGCGGGCCAGTTCGGCGAGGTTTACCTGAGGGTCGCGCCACTGGCGCGCGGCGAAGGCTTCAAGTTCCACGACGAGGTCAAGGGCGGGGTCATTCCCAGCGTGTTCATCCCGGCGGTCGAGAAGGGTATCCGCCAGGTGCTCGCCGAGGGGGCTATCGCCGGCTTCCCGGTCCAGGACGTCCAGGTCACGGTCTACGACGGCAAGTCGCACCCGGTCGACGGCAAGGAGATCGCGTTCATCACCGCCGGCCGCAAGGCCTTCATCGATGCCGTCCTTAAGGCACGGCCGACGGTGCTCGAGCCGATCGTGAACCTCGAGGTGACGCTGCCCGAAGACCACATCGGCACGGTTGCCGGTGAACTGTCGTCGCGGCGCGGACAGATTTCCGGCACCGGCGTGGGCCGGGCCGGGACCGCGACGGTCAGCGGGCGGGCGCCGCTGGCCGAACTCGACGACTTCCAGGGGCGCCTCAAGGCACTGACCGCCGGCCAGGGCAGCTTCACCCTCGAGCTGGCCGGCTACGAGGAAGCGCCTCCCCAGGTGACCGCCAAGCTGAAGGCGGCGTTCAAGCCCACAGCCGAGGAGTAAGTTTGTGTTCGCGGGCTGCCAGTAGGGCGGCCCGCGGACGTCCTTCGGTTAAACTTAGGTGATGGAAATCAACGCCCTCGTAAAAACCCTCACTCGCTTGGTCGGCTTCGACACGGTCAGCAGCCACAGCAACATCGAACTGATCCAGTGGGTCGCCGAGCGCCTCAAGGCGCTCGGTTTCGAGACCATGGTTCAGCCCGGCTCAGAAACCGGCAAGGCCAACCTGTTCGCGACCATCGGCCCGGCCGACAAGCCCGGCGTCATGCTTGCCGGACACTCGGACGTGGTCCCGGTAGCCGGCCAGCAATGGACCAGCGACCCGTTCGTGCTGACCCGGCGCGACGACCGTCTCTATGGTCGCGGCTCGGCCGACATGAAGGGGTTCATCGCCTGCGTACTTGAAATGGCGCCGCGCTTCGCAGCCGCCAAACTGGTCCAGCCGGTCCACATCGCGCTCTCCTACAACGAGGAGACCAACATGGACGGGATGCGGGTGCTAACGAAATACCTGGCGCAGTCTCCGGTTCGACCGGTGGCGTGCGTGATCGGCGAACCGACCTCGATGCAGGTGGTGGTCGCCAACAAGGGAGCGGCGATCTTCAATTGCCGGGTCCAGGGCTTTTCGGTCCATTCCTCGCTACGCGACCAGGGAGTCTCGGCGGTGGAAGTCGCAGCCGAGGTCATCTGCTACGTCAACCGCCTGCAGGAACGCCTGCTCGGCGCCGGACGCAACGACGGTTTCGAGTTCCCGCACACCAGCGTGCACGTCGGGCGCATCGAGGGCGGAACCGCGCACAACATAACTGCCCGCGAGTGCACCTTCCTGCTCGAGATCCGGGCACTCCCCGGGGTGCGCGCGGCCCAGCTGCTGGAAGACATCAAGAACCACTGCCAACAGGTGATCCTGCCGCCGCTGCTGCGCATCAGCAAGGAATGCTCCATCGAGTTTGAAACCATCGCCGACACTCCCGGACTCGACGAAGGCGGCAATCGTGAACTCGCCGACGTTTTCATGCCGTTGTGCGGCTGCCGCGATCCGCACCGGGTCTCATTCGGCACCGAAGGCGGCATCCTGCAGGGAATCGGGGTGCCAACTATCGTCTGCGGCCCGGGCGAAATCAGGGTCGCCCACCAGCCTGACGAGTACGTCGAAATCTCGCAGCTGGAGGCCTGCATGGCATTCCTCGAATCTCTCTGCAAGCGCCTGAAAACGACCCCTTACCATTAGAGGGGTAATGCCCGGCACTGTGCGATAATCGCGCCTTTCGTCTGCTTAGCCGGTCCTTAGCTGGGCGCGGCCCCGTGCCATGTCATTTCTGATTGTCGTCAGTCTGCTTGCGGTGCTCGCCGCAGTGCTGCTCGCCTGGCCCCTGCTGCGTTCCCGGGCAACCCATTCCGGTTCCGATCAGCCACCCGATACCGACCGCGAGCGCCGGCTTGCCGTCTATCGCGATCGCAAGCTCGAGATCGAGACGGATCGCGAAGCCGGGCGCCTGAACGCGGCGGAAGCCGAGCGCGCCCAAAATGAGCTGATCGACGAAGTCAGCCGCGAATTCGGCGCCACCGCGCTCGAGTCGGCGGCCGCCGACAGCGGGGTGCGTCCCCGCCCCTGGCTGGCGATCGGGCTGAGTGCATTGGTCGCGGTAATCACCATGCTGCTCTACCAGCAGGTCGGCGTGCCCACTCTCGGGCTCAACCCTTCGCTGGCGCGACCGAGCAGCCCGGACGCGGAGATGGACAAGATTTTCGCGCAGCTCGAGGAACGCACCCGCAGCAATCCCGACGATGGCGCGGCCTGGGTCTCGCTGGCCGAGGGCCGGATGGGCAAGGGTGACTTCCAGCAGGCCGCGTCGGCCTACCAGCAGGCCGTGGGCCTGCTCGCGCCCGATGCGCGACTGCTGGCCGACTACGCCGAAGCCTTGGCACTGACGAAGAACGGCGACCTCTCGGGCGAACCAACCGAGCAGCTGCTCAAGGCTCAGGCGATCAATCCCAAGGATCCCAAGGTGCTGTCGCTGCTGGCGTCGGCGCAATACCAGCAACGCCGCCTGCCCGAGGCGCGCCGTCTCCTGATGGCACTGTTCGACGTGACCACCCCCGGCGGCGAACAGGCCAAACGCATCGAAGAGGCGATTGCCCAGGTCGACCGCGAGATCACCGGCGGCTCCGCCGCCAAGCCGCAACCTGCGGCGCAGGCCGCAGCTGCTCCCTCCCCGCCCAAGGGCGCTGCAGCGCCCGGCAATGCCACCGTGGCAGGAACTGTCGAAATCGCGCCGTACCTGCGCGCCAAGTTGCCGCCCGGCGCAACGCTGGTGGTGTTTGCGCGCGCGCCCGAAGGCTCGCGCATGCCTTATGCGGTCCAGGCGCTGGGCGCCGCCCGCTTCCCGGCCAAATTCGAGATGAGTGACGCCCAGTCGATGACCCCGGACCGCCTGCTGTCGTCGGCCCCGAAACTGGTCATCGAGGCGCGCGTCAGCCTCACTGGCGGCGTGATGCCCAAGCCGGGCGACCTGTTCGGGGTCTCGGCGACGACCGCGCTGGGCTCCGACGGCCTGAAGATCGTCATCGACAAGGTCGTTCCCTGATCGTGCCGGAGAATCTCGGGACATTGAGCGGCGCGGGTCTGAGCTGCACGGCCGGCCACCGGACGCTGTTTCGCGGCCTCGACTTCACCGCCGAGTCCGGGCAATGGCTGATGCTCACCGGCCCCAACGGCTCGGGCAAGTCAACCATGTTGCGCGCCATGTCGGGGCTGTCGCCGTTCGCCGCCGGCACGATTAGCTGGCGGGGACAGACACCGCAGGAAATCGGCGCTGGCTGGCGCGCCCAGTTCCTCTACCAGGGACACCACGCCGGTTGGAAGGATCTGTTTACGGCGGCCGAGAATCTCGACTGGCAGCTGCGGCTCGACCAATCCGATGGCCGCGTCGGCGGCGGGGTCGACGAAGCACTCGAGCGGGTCGGCTTGCGCCGCCAGGCACGGCTGCCGTTCATGCGGCTCTCGGCCGGGCAGCGTCGTCGCCTCGCATTGGCTCGCCTGGTCTGCGCCCGGCGCACGATCTGGCTGCTCGACGAACCGACCACGGCGCTCGATACGGCCGGCCAGCAATTGCTCGGCGGCCTGCTCGACGAACACCTCGAAGCCGGCGGCTGCGCGGTGATCGCCACCCACCAGGCCCTGCCGTGCCGCTCTGAGCCGGTTGCGCTCGACCTGACCGAGGCAGGCTCGCGATGACGGCCAGGACGGTGGACTCCCGCGGCACCGCCACCGCTGCCCCGGCTGCGGCCAATCGCTTCGCACGGCCCGCAGGCTTTGCTCCCTCGATTCTCGGCGCGCTCGCCTGGGGCTGCGTGCGCGACTTGCACCTCGGCTTGCGCTCGCGCACCGAACTGGCGCTGGTGGTGGTGTTCTTCCTGCTCGTGACCAGCATGTTTCCGCTCGGCGTCAGCCCTGAGCCGGCGCTCCTGCGGGCGATCGCCCCGGGCATCGCCTGGATCGCGGCGTTGCTCGCCAGCCTGCTGTCGCTGCCGCGCCTGTTTGCCGGTGACCACGCCGACGGCACCCTCGAGCAGATCGTGCTGGCGCCGGCGCAGCTGCCGGCACTGATCTCGGGCAAGGTGGTGGCGCACTGGCTCACCACCGGCCTGCCGTTCGTGATCCTGGCGCCACTCGCCGGCCTGCAGTTCGGCCTCGACTCTGACTCGATCATCATCCTGGTGATCGGGCTGCTGCTGGGCACACCGATCCTGTCGTGGCTCGGTGCCATCGGGGCAGCGTTGACGCTGGGCACCCGCAGCGGCGCGTCGCTGCTGGCCCTGCTGGTGCTTCCGCTGGCAGTGCCGGTGCTGATCTTCGGCGCTGGCGCAGTCGAGGCGGCGCGCTCCGGCCTGGGGGCCGACGCCCACCTTTCGCTGCTCGGCGCAGGCCTGATCCTGTCGTGCATCCTCGGTCCGTTCGCGACCGCTATCGCTGTTCAAATTGCATACGAGTGACATGGCTTCATTACGCATATTCCGTTACGCCTCGCCGGCCACCTTCTACCCGCTGGCCGGCAAGATGATCCCTTGGTTCGCCACCGCGGCGGCACTGTTGACGGTGGTCGGTCTCTATATCGGCTTCTTCGTCGCGCCTACCGACTTCCAGCAGGGCGAGTCCTACCGCATCATCTTCATCCACGTGCCCACGGCCTGGATGGCGATGTTCATCTACATGGTGATCGCCTGCTACGGCGCGATCCTGCTGATCTGGAACACCCGCCTCGCCGGGATGATGATCCAGGCGCTTGCGCCCACCGGCGCCATGATGGCGTTCGCCTCGTTGTGGAACGGTGCGCTCTGGGGTCGGCCGACCTGGGGTGCCTACTGGGTCTGGGATGCGCGCCTGACCTCGACCCTGATCCTGCTCTTCCTCTATCTCGGGATGATCGCACTGCGCGCCTCGATCGACGACCCGCGCCGCGGCGATCGCGCCAGCGCCCTGCTCGCCCTGGTCGGCGTGGTCAACATCCCGATCATCTATTTCTCGGTCAAATGGTGGAACACCCTGCACCAGGGCGCAAGCGTCTCGCCGGCCGGCGGCTCGTCGATGGCGGCAACGATGCTGACCGCCATGCTGATCATGAGCTTCGCGGCATGGTTTTACTCCATCGCGGTATCGTTGCACCGGGTGCGCAGCATCATCCTCGAGCGCGAAGTGCACTCAGATTGGGTTAAGGAACTTGCGAAATGATTGAGTGGCTAAGCATGGGTGGGCACGGGTTCTATATCTGGGCCTCGTACGGAATGTTGTTCCTGGCGATCGCCATCGAGCTGGTCGGTTTGCGTCAGCGCCGGCGTAATGCCCGGGAGATGATCGAACAGGCGACGGAGGAAGCAACATGGCAATGAAGTCCCGCTATCGGCGCCTGATCTGGATCGCGGTCGCGCTGGCCGCACTGACCATCGCCACCGCGTTGGTGCTCAAGGCGTTCCGCAGCAACCTGGTGTTCTTCTTCACCCCGAGCCAGGTCGTCGCCGGCGAAGCCCCCAAGAACCGGCAGTTCCGCATCGGCGGCCTGGTCGAGGAGGGCAGTGTCAAACGCGACGGCGGCGGTACCACCGTACAGTTCAAGATCACCGACCTGCACAACGTCGTTGCGGTTTCCTACGTCGGCATCCTTCCCGACCTCTTCAAGGAGGGCAAGGGCGCGGTGGCCCAGGGTGCACTTCTGCCCGACGGCACTTTCCAGGCCAGCAACGTGCTCGCCAAGCATGACGAGAACTACATGCCGCCCGAAGCGGCCGAAGCACTCAAACGCGGCGGCCAGACCGAATCCGGGCCAGCCGTGGGAGGCACCAAACCATGATCGCCGAGATTGGTCAATTCACCCTCGCGCTGGCGCTCGCGCTGGCACTGGTGCTCGGCATCGTCCCGCTGGTCGGGGCCGCCCGCCGCGACCTGCGCCTGATGGAGATGGCGCGTCCGGCCGCGATCGGTATGTTCCTGTTTACCGCGATCTCGTTCGGCTGCCTGATGAGCTTGTTCATCCAGAACGACTTCTCGGTCGCGCTGGTGGCCAACAACTCCAACAGCGCGCTGCCGCTGCCCTACCGCATCGCCGCGACCTGGGGTTCGCACGAGGGTTCGATCCTGTTGTGGGTGCTGATGCTCGGCGGCTGGACCTGCGCCGTGGCGCTGTTCTCGCGCAGCCTCTCGGATGAGTTGCGCGCCCGCACCCTCTCCGTTATGGGGCTGATGTCGATCGGGTTCTACCTCTTCATCCTGTTCACCTCCAATGCGTTCGAGCGCCTGCTCCCGGCGGCCGCCGACGGACGCGACCTCAACCCGCTGCTCCAGGATCCCGGGATGGTCTTCCACCCCCCGCTCCTCTACATGGGTTATGTCGGCCTCTCGGTGGCCTTCGCCTTCGCGGTCGCGGGCATGATCAGCGGCCGGTTCGACGCTGCCTGGGCCCGCTGGACCAGACCGTGGACCGCCGTGGCGTGGGCCTTCCTGACGCTGGGCATCGCGCTGGGCTCGTTCTGGGCCTACTACGAACTGGGCTGGGGCGGCTGGTGGTTCTGGGACCCGGTCGAAAACGCCTCGTTCATGCCCTGGCTGGTAGCCACGGCGCTGATGCATTCGCTCTCGGTCACCGAGAAGCGCGGTGCCTTCAAGAACTGGACCGTACTGCTGGCGATCCTGGCGTTCAGCCTGAGCCTGGTAGGCACTTTCCTGGTGCGCTCGGGCGTCTTGACCTCGGTTCACGCCTTCGCCACTGACCCCGCCCGCGGCGTCTTCATTCTCGCCTTCCTCGCAGTCGTGATCGGCGGTTCGCTGACACTGTTCGCGTGGCGCGCGCCGACGATTGGCGTCGGCAACCGCTTCGGCGTCGTATCGCGCGAGTCGTTCCTGCTCGCCAACAACATTCTGCTGGTGGTGGCAATGGCCGCCGTACTGCTCGGCACCCTCTATCCGCTGGTGCTCGACGCCATGGACCTCGGCAAGATTTCGGTCGGGCCGCCCTACTTCGATTCGGTGTTCTACCCGTTGATGGCCCCGGCACTGTTCCTGAT
>JAHYJF010000404.1 GCA_019428955.1 Burkholderiaceae bacterium | reverse complement strand
GGTCGCAATTGTCGGGGTGGGGATGGTCGGCGCCGGCGCCGGGGTCTCTTTCCTGCGCAACGCTCCGGCACCGCCGATGGACTTTGCGGTCGCGACCCTGCTGGCGCAGACCCTGCCTGATCAGGCCAACAAGAGCATCGCGCTCGAGCGCTATCGCGGCCGCGTGCTGGTGGTCAACTTCTGGGCCACCTGGTGCCCGCCCTGCATCGAGGAGATGCCGGAGCTTTCGACGATAGCCACCGACTACGCCGGACGGGGTGTGGAAGTTGTCGGCATCGGCGTCGATTACCCCCATAAAATCGCTCATTTCGCGGCAAAATGGCCGGCCTCCTATCAACTCCTGGTGGCCGAGAAGACCGGCTACGAACTGTCCCGGCAATTTGGCAACCGCAGCCTCGGTTTGCCCTATACGGTGGTGATCGGCTCCAGGGGCCAGGTCACCAAGCGCATCCTGGGACGTTTCAATGGCAAGGAACTGCGCGCGGCGCTCGCCAGCACCCTCTCCGACTGATCCCGGCGGTCAGCGCCGGGCGCCGTGGGGCGCTGGACAAAGCGCCCGATCGGCCTCAAACTGGCCTACTTGTTCACATCTTGCCGGCAACGGCAGCCAAAATCGATGACTCGAATAGTATGGGTCCTGCACGGCCCGAATCTGAACCTGTTGGGAAGTCGTGAACCAGACACCTACGGGAGCACGACATTGGCCCAGATCGACACCGACCTGGCGACGGTCGGATCCCACAGCGGGGTCGAGGTGGTTTCGTTCCAGTCCAATCACGAAGGGGCGTTGATCGACCGCGTGCATGCGGCCGCCGCGGCCGGGGTTGGCTACATCATCATTAATCCGGCCGGTTTCACCCACACCAGCGTCGCGCTGCGCGACGCCTTGCTGGCGGTGGACATTCCATTCATCGAAGTCCACCTCTCCAACACTCATGCGCGCGAGCGCTTCCGGCACCGTTCGTATTTTTCGGACGTCGCCCGCGGGGTGATCGTCGGCCTCGGCGCCGCCGGCTACCGCTACGCCCTCGATCATGCGATCGCGGCGCTGGCGCAATCCAGAACCGGCTCCTAGCAGGCCACTGCGCCCGGAGCCCGAAGCGCCCCGCGCTGCCCGCCGGGCAATCCAAGACAACGGCAACACTCAAGAACAGAGCAATCGGAGACTGGTATGGATCTCAGGAAGATAAAGACCTTGATCGACCTCGTGGCCGAGTCGGCGATTTCGGAGCTGGAGATCAGCGAGGGCGACGACCGGGTGCGCATCGTCAAGGGCGGCGGGGCCATGGTCGCGGCCGGCCCGACACCGGTCGTGACCTCGGCCGCGGCACCGGCGCCCACTGCCGAAGCGACGGCGCCAGCGCCCCAACCGGAGCCAGAACCCGGCCACATCGTGCCCTCGCCCATGGTCGGGACCTTCTATCGAGCTTCGCAGCCCGGCGGGGAACCATTCGTAACGGTCGGAGCTTCGGTCAGGGAGGGTGAGACGCTCTGCGTCATCGAGGCGATGAAGTTGCTCAACGAAGTCGAAGCCGATCGCGCGGGAACCATCAAGGCCGTGCTCGTCGAAAACGGACAGCCGGTCGAATTCGGCCAGCCGCTGTTTGTCATCGAGTAGGTCCGAGGCCAGGAGCGAGAAGGAATGTTCGAGAAAATTCTGATTGCCAACCGCGGGGAGATCGCGCTGAGGATCCAGCGCGCCTGCCGTGAGCTCGGCATCAAGACGGTGGTGGTGCACTCCCAGGCCGACACCGAGGCCAAGTACGTCAAGCTCGCCGATGAATCGGTCTGTATCGGACCGGCGCCATCGCGCGACAGCTACCTCAATGTTCCGGCGATCATCAGTGCGGCCGAAGTGACCGACTCCGAGGCGGTCCACCCAGGCTACGGCTTTCTTTCCGAGAATGCCGACTTCGCCGAGCGGGTCGAGAACAGCGGCTTCGTGTTCATCGGCCCGCGCCCGGATTCGATCCGACTGATGGGTGACAAGGTCAGCGCCAAGGACGCCATGCGCAAGGCCGGGGTGCCAGTGGTGCCGGGTTCCGAGGGCGCGATACCGGACAGCCCCAAGGAGATTCTCAAGCTCGCCAAGGAAACCGGATTCCCCTTGATCATCAAGGCGGCAGGCGGCGGCGGCGGACGCGGCATGCGCGTGGTGCACACCGAGGCGGCGCTGCTGCCGGCCGTTACCCTCACCCGCGCCGAGGCCCAGACGGCATTCGGAAATCCCACCGTCTATATGGAGAAGTACCTCGAAAACCCGCGACACATCGAGATCCAGGTGATCGCCGATGAGCACCGGAACGCGATCTATCTGGGCGAACGCGACTGCTCCATGCAGCGCCGCCACCAGAAGATCATCGAGGAATCGCCCGCGCCCGGCATCCCGCGGCGCCAGATCGAGAAGATCGGCGCGCGCTGCGCCGACGCCTGCCGCAAGATCAAGTACCGCGGAGTCGGCACCTTCGAGTTCCTCTACGAGCGCGGCGAGTTCTACTTCATCGAAATGAACACCCGCATCCAGGTCGAGCACCCCGTGACCGAATTAGTCACCGGCGTCGACATCGTCCAGGAGCAGATCAGGGTGGCCGCCGGCCTGAAACTGCGCTACAAGCAG
>JAHYJF010000031.1 GCA_019428955.1 Burkholderiaceae bacterium | reverse complement strand
ATCTTAGTGCCCTCGGGGATGGAGCCTGCCGCCGGTGGTCAGTCGAAGCTGTCGCCGACGATCGCGTCGATCCGCGCGAGCACCTCGGCAGTGAGCTTGGGCACCACGACCAGCGCCTTCATGTTCTCGCTCACCTGGGCGACGCTGGTGGCCCCGGTAATGACCGTCGACACCCGCGGATTCCTGACGCACCACGCGAGCGCCAGCTGCCCGAGGGTACAGCCGAGGTCCTGGGCCACCGGTTCGAGCAGCCCGGCGATTTCGTTGCCCCGAACGTCGGTAAGGCGCGCGCGCAGGAATTCGTAGCTCGCCAGTGTGCCGCGGCTCCCCGCCGGAATGCCCGAGCGATACTTGCCGGTCAGCAGTCCGCTGGCCAGCGGACTCCAGGTCGTCAATCCGAGACCGAGGTCATCGTAGAGCCGGGCGTATTCCTGCTCGACGCGCTTGCGGTGCAGCAGGTTGTACTGCGGCTGCTCCATCACCGGCTTGTGGAGATGGTGCCGGTCGGCGATGTGCCAGGCGCTGCTGATCTCGCCCGCGCTCCACTCGCTGGTCCCCCAGTAAAGAGCCTGGCCCCGCGCGATCATCTCGTGCATCGCCCACACTGTTTCCTCGATCGGGGTTGCCGGGTCCGATCGGTGGCAGAACACCAGGTCGACGTAGTCGAGCTGCATGCGCTTGAGCGACGCATCGATGGCGTGGCGCAGGTACTTGCGATTGAGCGTGTTGCGCTCATTGGGCCCGTCGGTGATACCCCAGAAGAACTTGGTCGAGACGACATATTTCTGGCGCGGCCAGGCCAGCGCCTTGAGCGCGTCGCCCATCATCTCCTCGCTCTTGCCACGGGCGTAGGCTTCGGCGTTGTCGAAGAAGTTGACCCCGGCGTCCCAGGCCGCCGCCATGATCTCGCGGGCCTCGCCGCCATCGATCTGGTTGCCGTAGGTGACCCAGGACCCGAGCGAGAGTGCGCTGACCTTCAGTCCGGCCTTGCCGAGGCGGCGATATTCCATAGTGAGACCATCCTTCTAATTGTGGGAATCTTCAAAACCATCGGCGACCATTATCTCAAGCAGATTTGGCCCACCACTGGCAATCGTCTCACGAAGCGCAATTTCGATCTCCGCAGGTTCGTTGACACGGCGCGCCGTCATGCCGAATCCTTGCGCCAGCGACACGAAATCGAGCGATGGATCGCGCAGGTCCATCGCGACGAAGCGATTCGACCCACGCCCTGCCACCAGCCGCTCCTTGATGATCCGGTAGCTGCGGTTGTTGATGATCACGTAGGTAATCGGCAGCTTCAGGTGGGCCGCGCTCCAGAGCGCCTGGATGCAATAAAGCGCGCTGCCGTCGCCCACGGCCACCACCACTGGCCGCCCCGGATGGGCCAGGCTGATTCCAATCGCTCCCGCCACCGCAAAACCCAGTCCACCGCTGGCCAAGCCATAAAAGCCGTTGGCGTCGGTCATTGGCAGCATGCTCGCAAGCGCCGGTGCAGCGGTGAGCGCTTCCTCGACCACGATGGCGTTATCCGGCAACGAATCGACCAGGGTCGCCATCAGGAAGCGCGGTTCAATGGGCTTGGACAAAGCTGCCGCACGGGCGTCGTGGCGGGTCACCAAACTGCGCGCCGACCAGTTCGACGCCTGCAATTCGCGCAGCCGCCGGCTGGCCCGTTCGGCGTGTTCTGGCGAACCCCTGGCGCGCAACACCGGCAGCAACGCGCGCAGGGTCTCGCCAACGTCGGCTCGCAGCGCCAGTTCAGTGGGATAGTTCTTGCCCAGTTCCCAGTCACGCTCGCTGATGTGCACCACCGCCAGGTCATCGGGGAGCGGGTCCACCGCACTATAAGGCGACATGCGCAGCAGGTCCGCCCCCAGGCACAGCAGCAGATCGTAGCGCTGCAGGGTCTCGCGCACCTGCTTCTGGTTGCGGGTGAGATCACCCATGCAGGCCGGATGCCGCGATGGGAAGCGGGCGTTGTAGGGAACCGGCTCCTGGTAGACGGCGGCACCGAGCAGCGTCGCCAACTCGCCGGCCTCCTGAAAGAGGCCATGGCTGGCCAGTTCGCGTCCGGCAATGATTGCCGGACGGCGCGCCGCCAGCAGCCGCTCGGCGAGCAGATCAAGGGTCGCGTCGGATGGCCTGGTCGCGGCGTCGACGCGGGTCGCTCGCCCTAAGTCCAGTTCCACCTCTTCGTCCAGAATGCTGCCGGGCAGGCTGATGAATACCGGTCCGGTCGGCGGTGTCAGCGCGATCTTGGCCGCGCGCCTCACGATGCGCGGCAGATCCTCGAGGCGCGTCACCTCCACCGCCCACTTGACCAGAGGCTGGGCGATCGGTACCAGGGGCTCATAGAGCAATGGCTCCTGAAGCCCGTAGCCGATCTCATATTGCCCGGCGGTGACGATCAGCGGTGATCCCGAGAACTTCGCACTGTAGAGCGCGCCCATCGCGTTGCCCAGGCCCGGAGTGCAGTGCAGATTCACCGCTGCCAACCTGCCCGAGCCCCGCGCGAAACCATCGGCCATGCCAACCACCACCGCTTCCTGCAGGCCCAGCACATATCGCAGCCGCGGGAACTGCGGGACCATTTCCATGATCGGCAGCTCGGTCGTACCAGGGTTGCCGAAGAGGTGTGTGACGCCCTCGTCAATCAACAACTGCAAGAAAGCGGCGCGCCCCGTAGTCCTGCGTTTCGCCATGAGCCAGTCACCCTCGCCGTCGCTGTGGTTCCGGGCAGGACACAAGCGCGCGCCCGCCGAACATAACGGCAACAATGATAATGGATGGCGCGCGCTCCTAACAGCCGGCAGTCTTCTTGAATGATTGGCTGATGTGCGGGTCGGCCTTCAGGTAGCGGGCACGAATTTCATCGCCCTCGACAATGCGATGATCCTTTAACTTGTCCAGGGTGAGGTCGTCGGTAATCGTGAGGCTGACCTCTTCACCGGTCTTGTTGTCCTTGATAATCGCGACTGCCGACTTGCCATCCTCGGCCAGCGTCAGCCGGGTGATCGGACCGACGATCGTAGTTTGGTCAGCGGCGGAAACATTGGTGACGGCGACCAGACCAGCAACAGCAAAGAGCATCGAGAACAGGACTGCAAGAAACCTTGATTTCATTTTCGACTCGTATGTTGGTTCCATGAATGGCGGGCGGGGCCAGCCCCCGCCCGCGACGGCTGGGATATTGCTCAGAACTTCACCTCGAAGGTGGCGTAGATGTCAGTTGCGCTCTTCAGCGGTGTCAGGGTCATCATGTCCGCCCCGTTGACGTCCGAAATCGCGACCGGCGCCCCAACCCAGTTGTTGCTGCCGGTGTACTGGAAGTCGTAGTGCCGCACACCGAAGCGCACGAATGACTTGCTGAAGTACGACGAGACCGCCTTGCCGCTGAGTTCCTGGATCACGTACGCCTCGTAGACGTTGCCGCGAGTGCCCAGCTTGGACGTCCAGATGTCGTCAGCCGCCGGAGCGAAGGGGATCCAGTTCTTCGAGCCGTGGTTGTACTCAAGGCCGAGCTTGGTCTTCGACGGCAGGTCGTAACGAACTCCCAGCGAGATCGCGGTCCCGGTCTTACCCTCGGGTGCCTCGGGCGCGAAGAAGCCGCCGGTGAGCAAACCCTGGAAGCCGAACTGCGCCGAGACGTTGTTGTTCGGCCTGGTGCGGCTCATGCCCCAATCGGCGAACAGTTGCAGGTTGCCCGGCCCGACCTTCTTGATCGTGCCCATGGCGCCGATCCCGAACCAGTCGATATCGCCAAGATTGGTCTTGGGCGAGGTATCGCCGAAATAGGTGCCATTCATCACCGGGGCGTCGAAGATCTTCATGCCCCGGTTCCACTGCAACCAGACCCGCAGGGGATCGGTGTCGATCGGTACCACCGCAATACCTAGCATGGTGGTATCGGCCAGCGAGTTGCTCGGGGTATCCCGAAAGCCGCTCTCGAAACCGATGCCGTAGCAGACCTTGGCATAGGCACCGGGCCAGCCATCGATATCCGGCGCGTAGCCGAGCGTCATGCCGTCGAAGGCGTAGTCAACCAGCAGCGAAGGCACACCGCCGGTTCCCGGTCGGGAGTCGTTGGTGCGGATGTTGGTCGAGGCGCCGGCCGTGGACGGGCGCCGGCCCACCGAGAACCAGACCGGCTCGTCGGCGATGTTGTGCCAGGTCGCATAAACGCGATCGACGTTGAGCCGGCTGTCCGAGGGCACGTGGCTGACGGTGCCATCGAACACCCCGACGCGATCGGCGGCAAACGGCGCCGAACCGGCATTGGTCAGGGCGGCATCGGTTTGCGAGCCAAAGACCTTGTACATCGACAGCCGCGCCGTGACGCTGACGTCCTGCGTCGCCTTGGCCCCGAGATCGAGGTTGAACAGATTGGTCATCAGGGCCGAATTCTTGGGTTTGTAGCTCGGCACCGCGGCGGCGAACGCGCCAATTCCCTGCACCATGCCGGCATTGATCGGGTCTGCCAGGAAAGCCTGGGCGTCGGCGTAGGTGGCGACGCCGGCCATGCCCTGCGCGAAGCCCATCAGGCCAGTGAGGGCGCTCGAGGTCGACATCCCCATGCCGCCGAAGTAGGTCGAACTGCCGGGCACCGTGCTTGGATTGCCGAAGAAATCGGCCTGCAGCGCCTGTTGAGCGTTGGCGAAGGTCGCGTTGACATCGACGAACGGCCGGGTCTCGCCGCTGAGATTGTCAAAGCGGAACTGATAGCTGCCCCCGACGTCGAGCCACTTGGCCAGCGACTTGTCCTCGAGTTTCTTGACCTGGCGCTTGAGGTCGCTGACCGCGGCGCTGTCCGACTTGGCCGCCTTGCCGCTCACCTGTTCGAGAGCCTGGGCGGCCTTATCTTCGTTGGCCTTGACCTGGGCGCGCAGCGCCTCGAGTTCACTCGACAGCGCTTCGATGCGCTTGAGCAGATCGACGTCGGCCGCTGGCGCCGCCAGCGGGACCATCAGGCCTGCCAGTAACGCCGCCAGCAGGGTCTTGCGGAATTTGCCGTGCATTTTTATTACTCCTGGATATAGGTCGACATCAAGTGGGCTTACTTGGCCTTGGCCGCAAAACTGCCGTCGGCGAGGTAGGTGACGTTGGCATCGAGGAACCAGACGTTGAGTTCCTCGCGCAGGATCATGGCGGTGTCGTAGGCTTCGCCCGAACGCCCGCCCGTGGCGCAGACGAATACGATCGGCTTGTCCGTCGGCAGCTTGGCAAGCCCCGCCTCGAGGTCATCGATCGGGATATTGATCGCGCCTTTCATCGTTGCCGCGGCGAATTCCTTGGGCGAACGGACGTCGACCACCACGATCGCGTCGCGCTGCTCCTTCATGATCCGTTCGAAGGACGCGACGCTGATGCTGCCCTTCTCCTTGCCGGGCACGATGCCGAGCGAGGACTTGGCCGCTGGTGCCGGCGCTGCGGCCGCGACCGTGGTCGCGCCGGCCTTGCCGAACACCTTGGTCCATTCCGGCTCGCCTTCCGGATAGGTCTTGACGTTGGTGTAGCCGAGTGCGACCGCCTTGGCGGCAGCCTGGTCGCTCAACACACATTGCAGCCCGCCGCAGAAGAAAATCAGCGCAGTGCTCTTGTCAGCCGGCAACAGCGCCACGTTTTGCTGGAACTGGCTGTCGGGGATGCTGATGGCGGTGGGAATCGACCCTTTCGCGAACACCCGAGCCGGGCGCGCGTCGACCAGGATCACGTTGGCTTTCTCATCGAGCAGTTTTTTCACCTGCGCGGTGGAAACCGACACCGTCATGCCCTTTGCGGCCCACTCCGGGAATCCGCCCGGGAAGACCTTGACGTTGGTGTAGCCGAGCTTCTCAGCCCGGTACGCTGACTGGTGACTGAGGACGCACTTTGGGCCCTCGCAGTAGAAGAGCAGCGCGGTGTTCTTGTCGGCGGGCAGTTTGGCCCGGAACTTGTCGAACTGGCTGTCGGGGATGCTGATCGCGCCCGGAATGTGGCCCGGGTCGTAGAGCCGCGCCGGGCGAGCATCGATGATCATGAGCCCGGCCTTGGGCGGAATCGAAACCTGTTGCAACATGTATTCGAAGTCGACCACGTTGGTGTAGTAGCTGGGCTGGGCCTGCTCTACGCTGGCCTTGCCCTGCGACGGCGGCGCAACTACCGGGGCGGTGCAGCCCACGAGCGCGCCCAGGAGCAGGCCGGCAACCAGGGTGGTGGTGGTGGTTCTCATCGCGAGTTCCTCCGAAAAAGATTGGGAGCGGGGAGTCATTGGTCTTGTCAGTTGCAGCTGGCCGGTACTTCGCCGTCCTTGGCGCTGCGCATGATGAAAGCGGCCACGTCCTCCATCAGCTGGGCATCAGGCTCGCTGACGAACTTGGCGGCGGCCTTGTTGCTGTCCGCGATGCTCTCGCGGTACTTCTGGCTGACGTAGTACTTGACCGAGTCCTTGCCCTTGGCATGCTTGTCTGCCGTCAGGTACGCTTTCCATTCGGCCTTGGTCCGGCCGACGGGAGGAATCGCAGCGCCGGCCTTATCGGTGTGGCACGCGGTACAGACCATGCGGAAGTAGATCCGGCCCTTCTTCCAGTCGCCCTCGGCGCGGGCGACGAGCGGTGCCGCGGCAAGGCCAAAGATGACGGCAGACAGCAAGGCATTACGAAGTTTCATCTTCTCTTCTCCTTCAGAAAGGTTGAGGTCCGGACACGATTGCCGGAACACTTGGGGTGGCGTCAGCATTCAATGCTCGGTCTCCCAGCCGGTGACCATCGCCTTGACGTGCGCGGTCAGCGTTTCGCCGGTGCTCGCCAGGTAGATGTGCGAGATCAGGAAGGCCAGGAACAGGAAGGCCGCGGCGGTATGAAACAGGGCGACCAAGGGCAGCGACAGATACGCGGCCAGCCCGAGCGTGGCCCACTGGTCGTTGAACAGGTAGAGGACCCCCGATATCCAGGTGATCGGCCCGACCACCGCCAGCAACAGCAGATAGGTCAGGCGCTGGAGCGGGTTGTGTTTCTTGCGCACCGTCTTGCGGAAGGGGTGCGGCTCGCCCTTGAAGATCCCCGCTGAGTAGTACTTCATCATCACGTCGATCTTCTCCAGCGTCGGGATGTACTGGCGCCACTCGCCGGTGATGAGGTGCCAGAAGATCGCGAATACCCACAGCCCGATCAGCGACCAGGCAGCGATCGTGTGGTAATCGACCGCGCGCTCGAAGCCGAACAGGCCGTAGCTGCCATGGACCTCGAATCCGGTCACCAGCAAGGAGATGATCAGCGCGGCCTGGGCCCAATGCCAGATCCGCTCGAAGAGGCGGTAGATATAGACTTTATTGCTCATGTAAAGCTCCGTCAGAACGGCGTCGCAACGCGACTGGCTTGAATGAAAGGCGAGTTCCGGGTGGTCATCACTTGCGCTTGCGCGCCGCCACGAACCGCATCAGTCCGTGGCCAACAACGCCCAGCGCAGTCAGCGCCACGAGGCCCCAGCCCAGGCGGTCGAGCAGGCGGTTCGCGCTGTAGCCCGGCATGTAGATTCCGGCCAGCCCCGCCAACCGGCTCTCGGCGCTATGACAATCGGCGCATCCCAGCCCCTTGTCCTTGGGCGCGACCATGTGGGTGATCGGCCAATACATTTCGGTCGATACAAAGCCCACTTTTCCGGAAAACGGCTGACCGGCCGAGCGCATCGAGAACTCGATCGCCTTTTCCCAGTCGAGGTTCTTCCAGTAAGCGGTGTCGTCGAGCCGCGCAGTCTCGGGCTTGACGAGCGTCAGGTTCTCGACGTCGTAGGGTTGCTTGCCCCGCATCACCTTGACCGGCCAGATCAGCGACTTGCCGTCATCGGGACTGCCCAGGAACCGGTTGATCTGCACGACACGGGTGGGATCGATCTTCTGGCCCATCAGCGTGTATTCGACGATCCCATTGAACCAGCGATACTCCGGCACGACGTTTTCGCCGAGGATCATGCTGCCCTCGCGCGATTCGTAGATCTTGTGACCCTTGTCGTCCTTGATCTCGAATTGCTCGCCCTGTGGGTCGAGCCGTCCGGCAGTCGACCAATCCCAACTCATCTTGGTGGGGATTCCGCCGCGTGCGAACTTGGGAACGTGACAGGTCTGACACGCGAGTTTGGTGGCATGGGTGTTGAGCCGCGACATCCTGTGCGGCGCGTTGTCGTGACAGGATTCGCAGGTGGTGGGATTGCGCCCGTCGGTGTTGCCACGGACGATGCGGCCCTTGTCGTCGCGGGCGGTCGGCGCGTAGCGGCTGCCGGGAACACGGTGCTCCTTGGTCATGTGGCAGGTCGAGCACTTGAAGTCGAGCCCGATGGCGTTCATGTGGATGTCGAGATCCTCGTCGGGAGCCGCCAGTGAACTGTCCATGTCACCGTGCTTGACCCCGTCCCCGCCGCCGCCGCGGAAGTGGCAGGTTCCGCAGGTGTCGCGGCTGGTCGGGCCGACCTTCTGCGCGACCTTCCTGAGATCGACCGGCTTGACGATCCGCCCGGAGCCAGGGGGAAATTCCATTTCCCGGGTAACGACTTCGCCGGCCATTCCCGGTTGCTTGCGGTAGGCTCCGGTGGTGTCGTGGCAAACCAGGCAGTCAACCGCTTCCTTGTTGGTGAAATCGAAGTTGCGATCCTTGTAGCCGTAGCCCACGTGACAGGTGGCGCAGTGCGCTTCGTTGGTCTCGATGGCGATGCAGAAGTTGTTGATCAGGTGCTTCTTGCCCAAGACCTGCTTGGTCACGGGATTGACGTACTCCCAAGTCCAGTGGGTGGTGTGCATGACCTGGTCGGCGGCCTTGCCGTGACATTGCAGGCAGGCCTTGGTGACCGACGTGCCGGACGCAAAGTCCTGCTGCAGTTCCTTGAACTTGGAATGATCCGCCGTCGTCGCGGATGCAATGGTCCCGAACAGCGCCAGACAAGCGACGATCAAACTGGCTGCCACCCAACGAAAGTGCCGAACAAGCATCTAAATCTCCCTGGCCAAGAATCCGCGGCGTTGCCGCGGTGAATTGCGAGGACTTTTCACTTATATAAGACTTATGTATTACAACCTCATATAAGTTTTTCCTAAGTTTGCATTAGATCACAATACTCCCTAGAGTATCCATAATAGCCCGCTCAAAACACTCGGGAAATGCCGCTTGAGGGACGCCTGAAGTTGCTTGATTCCTCCTCCTACCGAGTGTCCGCAAGAGTGAAACAGACGCCCGGACACGCCGCCATGGCGCGGCGGAGGGCAGAATCTGAGGGGGAGTTGGCAGGACGGCTTGGGCGCAGCAAGCAGCGGGCTGGAGCCCGCGCTTAATCTTAAGCCATTAACCCACCTTGGTAAGGAGAGTTCAAGCTGGCGATCAGGGTCTTCGGTTGGACTTCGACGGAGACCCGGGCGACATCATTGCCGAACGCCCCGCCGATCGACAGCGAGGGCGCGAAGATGCCGATCAGCGTCACGCCCAACCCACAGGCGGCGGCAAAGCGCACCGGCCACGATGGATTCCGCAATCCGGCCCCTGACCCGTGTCGATCCTCGCACCCAACGGAGAAGTCGATGTGCGCAGGCGATCGTCAAGGCGCCGCCTGGTGCTTCCTCAGGTAGGGTCACCTGGGAACTCTCGTTACGGGAAGTCGGCAAGGCCTCCTTGCCGATGGCGCCGGACATCGACGTACTACGCGATCTTGTCCGCCTGGTTGTCGGTGGAGTATTGCTGACGCTTGGCGATGGCTTGCAGGATTCCGCGCATGAGATCAAGCGGCGTCGGCGGGCAGCCGTAGATGATTCCATCGACCGGGATCACGTTCGATACCGCGCCGCGCGAGGCATAGCTGGTACCGAACTCGCCGCCATCGGCACCGCACCTGCCCACGGCAATGACCAGTTTCGGTTCGGGCGTGGCGTCGTAAACGCTGCGCAACGCCGCCTCCATGTGGCGCGAAACCGGGCCTGTGACCAGCAGCATGTCGGCGTGGCGCGGGCTGGCAACGAAGTGCACGCCAAAGCGTTCGATACTGTAATAAGAGTTGTTGAGCGCCTGGATTTCCAGTTCGCAGCCGTTGCAGGAACCAGCGTCCACTTCGCGGATCGCGAGACTTCCCCCGAATTGCTCGCCCACGTGGTCCCGCAGTTGTTCGCCGACTTCGGTCAAAGCAGACTCATCGATCGTGGGAATCGGCTCGGTGACGATGCCGATGCGATGGATCTTTCCAAGGATACGCAGCATGATCTACAGGTCGTGTCCGGAATACGAGCCGTTAACCGACTTGTTGCATACCGGGAAGTCGGGGACGATATTGTCGTGGATCAACAGTTCAAGCGCCGGCCAGGTGGTCCATGAAGGATCACGCGGGAAGAAACGCGCGATCCGGCCGTCGGTACCGAAACGCACGAAGCTCAAGATTTCTCCGCGCCAGCCCTCAATCAAACCCAGGCCTTCGGCGCCCACCGCCGGGCATGTCCAGTCGATGCGCACCGCTTCTCCCGGCAAGCCGGTCAGCAATGCCTCGATCAGATCGAGCGACACGGCAATTTCCTCGATCCGCGTCCGGGCGCGTGCGTTCACGTCGCCATAGTGATGCAGCGGCACCTCGACGGTCAGCTTGTCGTAGGGCGCGTAGGGAGCATTCCGGCGAACATCAAAGTCCACCCCTGACGCCCTCCCGACATAGCCGACGCAGCCGAACGCGGTCGCAATTTCGGGTGAGAGTACGCCCGTGCCTCGCACCCGATCCGCGACCGAGGGCAAATCGTTGATGACGGCCATCAGTCGCTCGATCTGCTTGCGCAGGGCGCGGGCCTCGTCGCGCATGATCTCGACGAAGCGTTGGTCCAAGTCCGCCGCGACGCCTCCGGGCACAATGCAGTCCATCATGAAACGGTGGCCGAAAGCCTCGCGCGAAACCCGTTGCCACAGCTCGCGCAGTCGCGTGAACTGGTAGAAGCCGAACGCAAATGCAATGTCGTTGAGCATCCCGCCCATGTCGCCGAGATGGTTGGCAACGCGCTCGCGCTCGCACATCAAGGCCCGCAACCAGAGCGCGCGCGGTGGCACTTCCAGGCTGGCTGCCCGCTCCATCGCCATGCACGCCGCCCAGGTGTGCGCGACCGTGCTATCGCCCGAAATCCGCCCCGCCAGTCGTCCCAGGCCAGCCGCGTCGCGTCCCTCGGCGATCTTCTCGATACCCTTGTGCGTGTAACCGAGGTGTTCTTCGAGTCGCAGAACGGTCTCGCCCACCGCTTGAAAACGGAAATGTCCGGGTTCGATGATGCCGGCATGGATTGGCCCGACCGGTATTTCGTAGACTCCGCTGCCCAGCGCGGCCAGAAAGCTGTACTCGTGATCGGCCGGAGTTTGCTCCGGCGGTTGGCCGGCGGTCGGAAAGTCGTGGCGCAGCGGGAACGTGGTCTCCGGCCATGCCTGATGGCGCGTCCAGCGACGCGCGTCGGGGTGGCCGGAGAAGACGATGCCGAGCAGGTCCCGGGTGTGGCGCTCGGGACGATCAGCGCCCGGATACGACGTGGTGTGCGACGCGACGACCGGTAGGGAGCGCGGGACAATAGTGCGCGCAATCAGATAACTTCCGCCGGTTTCGAAAGCGACGGTGACACGCATCAAATCTCTGCCCTCGCCGCCCAAATCCTCGCCCCAGCCCGCAACCCAACGCCACCCCCAAGCCTTGGCCTCGGTACCAAGCTGATGCCAGTCCGCGGGCGGGAGCGCGATGACTTGAGCCGGCGCGAATCCGGGTAATGCCTGTGCCTCAACATGCAGGCCGCTCTCCGCGAGGCCATGCAGAAACGGCGCAACCGGATCCTGCGGTTTCATAGCGGCGAAGCTCCCGATATGAGTACCGTGGCTTGTTCGAACCAGCCCGAGAGGAAGCCGGGAATCACCAACCCTAGCCAAAGCACCAGTGCCAGATGCACGATCACCGGCAACATGTTGGCGACGACCGGACTCTGTCCCGGCGGCGGCTCGCCAAAGACCATCCGCTGCATGTGGCGAAAGAGTCCGGCGAAGGCGACTCCGAACCCGAACAGCAGCGGAATCGTCAACCAGGGCCATGACTTCATGGTGGCCATCAGCAGCAGAAACTCGCTGATGAACACCCCAAATGGCGGGAAACCAGCGATTGCCACGGTGCCCAGCAGGAGCCCCCAGCCGATCGCCGGCTGGGTGCGGATGAGGCCGCGAATGCGATCGATACGTTGCGTGCCGGCGAGTTGGCAAGCGTGCCCGACCGTGATGAAGATGGCCGACTTGGTGAGCGAGTGCATGGTCATGTGCAGGAGGGCGCCAAAGGTGGCCAGTGGGCCGCCCATGCCGAAACCGAAGGTGATCAACCCCATGTGTTCAATCGACGAGTAGCTGAACATGCGCTTGACGTCGTGCTGGCGGTGCAGAAACAGGCCGGCAACGGTGAACGACAACAGGCCGAAACCCATCATCAGGTGCCCGGCCAGGTTGTTGCCCAGCGACGCATCCACCAGCATCTTGACGCGCACCAGGGCGTACAGCGCGACGTTGAGCAGCAGCCCGGACAGTACCGCCGACATCGGAGTGGGCCCTTCGGAGTGTGCATCCGGCAGCCAGTTGTGCAAGGGCACCAGCCCTACCTTGGTGCCGTAGCCAACCAGCAGGAAGACAAAGGCGAGCGTGATAACCGCCGGATCCAGACCGCCGCCGGCAATGTCGTGCAGCACGGTCCACAGCAGCGTGTCATCGCGCCCGCCGCCCAGCTTGTTCTCGGCCGCGAAGTAGATGAGGACAGTGCCAAAGAGCGCTTGCGCAATGCCGACACCGCAGAGGATGAAATACTTCCATGCCGCCTCGATCGACTCCGGGGTCCGATACAGTGAAACCAGAAGCACCGTGGTCAGGGTAGCCGCCTCCATCGCGACCCAGAGCACACCGAGGTTATTGGTTGACAGCGCGAGCAGCATCGAGAACAGGAAACACTGGTACATCGAGTGATACAGGCGCAATCGCCGGTTGGTGACGCGCCCGCGCTCGACTTCATGGCGCATGTAGGGCCGCGAAAAGATCGACGTCGTCAGACCGACGAATGCGGTCAGCACCACCAGGTACACATTGAAGGCGTCGATGTAGAACATGCGCCCGGCAGAGAGCTGGGGGCCGTTGGCAAAGACCTCAAGTGCCATCGACAGCGAAGCGCCAAAGGTCACCACGCCGACCGCCACGTTGATCCAGCCGCCGATCGGGCGGTGGCCAATGATGGCTAGCAGCAGGCCGCCGATGAGCGGGGCTGCCAGTGTGATGTCGAGCAAGGTCACGCGCGCTCCTGCACCGAAGACACGCTTCTCTCCTCGGAAAGTGGCATGGGTTGGTGCGCTTCCGACAGACGGTTGAACTCGCCCACGTTCAACGAACCAAACGAATCGCGCAAGTGAAAGAAGAACACGCCGAACAGGATCGCGGCGACCAGGACGTCGAAGGCCACGCCCAGTTCGACGATCAGCGGCATGCCGTAGGTCGCGACAACGGCGGCAAAGAAGATTCCGCTCTCCATGGCCATGAAGCCGATCACTTGCGCCACCGCCGACTTGCGCGCGCACATCAACAGCATGCCGAGCAGTTCGATGGCAATGCTCACGGCAATCGTGTTGCGGGTCGCGAGCCCCGACAGGTGAATGATCGATTGCGCCACGTAGTAGCTGAAGATCACCAGCGCCACGCCGCTGAGCAGCAGCAACGTCGGGTGCGTGATAGCCTCGGCATCGTACTGCATGTCGAGCCGCACGCTCAGCCGGTAGAGCAGCCACGGGATCACCACCACCTTGAGTGCGATCGTCAGCGCTGCTGAAACGTAGAGGTGGGGATGCTTGGAAACGATGGCGACCAGTATGGTTACCACCGCGAGCAGCAGGCCCTGCCAGGCAAAGGTATATATCAGCGGCATCATGCGCGCCTGGGCGAGCATGATGAACGAAGTGAACAACGCCAGAGCCGCGAACAGAATAATGGCTTGGCTGTACAGACCGAGGCTGGCGATTCCCATCTAGCCTCCGGTCTCCAACACCACGTGCGTCAGCATGGCAAGCAATGAAAGCATGAACGCGAAGCCGAGAAACTGCGGCACCCGAAACAGTCGCATCTTCGCGAGGACCGTCTCCCATACCACCAGTGTCACGGCGAGCAGCATCAGTTTTATCGCCACCGAGACCGCCCCAATCGCCAGATCCGTGGCGCTGTACGCAGTGGCAATCCCCCAGGGGAAGAAGAAATCGATGATGATGACCGAGTAGATCATCAACTTGATTTGCGATGCCCACTCGATCAACGCGAGGTGGCGCCCGGTATACTCGAGGATCATCGCCTCGTGCAGCATGGTGAGTTCGAGATGGGTAGCGGGATTGTCAACTGGAATGCGGCTGCTCTCGGCCACCGCCACCATGGTCAGGGCCAGAAGCGCGAACATAAATGACGGCCGCAGCACCAAGCCTGCGTCCAGGATAAACCCGGTTGCCACCGACAGGTTGGTCGTGTTCGCCGTCATCGACAGCGTGAATACCGCCATCAGCATCGCCGGCTCGGCCAACGCGGAAACCATCATCTCGCGTGACGCCCCCATACCGCCGAAGGCGGTACCTATGTCGAGACCGGCCAACGCCGTGAAGAAGCGCGCGAGCGCGAAGAATGAGACCAGCACAATCAGGTCTGCAATCGTGGCCGATGGCAGGCGCACGGCAACGAACGGGACGACTGCGGCAGCGAGCACCATGGCCCCGAAGACTATGTAGGGAACGGCGCGAAATAGCCACGAGGCGTTTTCTGCGAGCAGGATTCTCTTGCGAAACAGTTTCGCGATGTTGCGGTACGGCTGCGTCACCGGGGGCGCACCACGGTTTTGCATGTGGCACTTGACGCGCTGCAGCCAGCCGGCGAGCAGCGGTGCGGCGGCTATGAGCACGAACATCTGCGCCGCAGCCAGCCCCCAGGCGGTCAACTGACGATCCATAGAAAGACAAGCAGGGTCACGAAAGAGAATTTAAGGTATGTATGGATGTTGCCCGTCTGGATGAAACCGATGCGATTTGCCGCAGCCAGTACCAAGCGGCCAATCGGAACGTAGCACCAACGCCACGACCAGTCGTGGGTATGCAGACTGTATTGCAAACTGGTCACCCGGGGAATAGCTTCCGGGCTCGCGAGCGTATCAACGCGCTCATCAACCTCCCATACCCCACGGAAAACACGTCGAATAGGCTGGCTGAACGCGGTCGAGGTGTACTGCATGCGTGGTGTAAGCCGACCGAAGCCGCAGTCCCACGGATAGGCTCGCCGTGCCGGCGCCACGGCACGCCTGATGAACAGGTAGACGAGACCAAACGCGATGACCATGGCGATCACGACGAAGGGTGCCGAGTACGATGCGATTTGGGGCGAAATCGGAGTCAGCCACAACCAGCCTTGTGCCGTGGCAGATGGCAACGCGTCATGCACCAGCAGCCGTGTTATGGGTCCCATCACCTCGATCATCGTGGTCGGGAATACGCCCAGCAGCAGGCACAGGACCGCCAGCAACCACATTCCCGTCAGCATGCCGATCGGTAACTCGCGCGCGAGAGCAACGCGGCGCGTGCGCGGTTTCCCGAGGAACGAGATGCCGAAGGCCTTGACGAAGCATGCGGCAGCCAGCGCGCCGGTGAGTGCGAGCAGCGCTGCCGCCACCGGAATCATCGTGCGCAGCAGGCCGTTTTCCAGAGCGGGAGCCTGCAGGGCCGTTTGAAAAGTCAGCCACTCCGAAACGAAGCCGTTGAATGGCGGCAGCGCCGAGATCGCGACACTGCCGATCAGAAACAGGAACGCGGTGATCGGCATGCGATGAATGAGTCCGCCCATGCGATCGAGGTCGTGCTCGTGGGTACGATATAGCACCCCTCCAGCGCCCAGAAACAGCAGTGCCTTGAACAACGCATGGTTGATCGTGTGGTACAGCGCCGCCACCAACCCAAGCGTACCGAGAAGTTGGTGCCCACTGCCCAGAAAGATCATCGACAGTCCAAGGCCCATCAGGATGATGCCGATATTCTCGATCGAGTGGTAGGCGAGCAGGCGCTTGAGATCATGTTGCATCAGGGCATAGAGCACGCCGAGCAATGATGAGGCCGTGCCGATGATCAGCACGACCACCCCCCATTCCCAGCGCACATCGCCAATCAGGTCGTAGCTCACGCGCACGATGCCGTAGATCCCCATCTTGATCATGGCGCCACTCATCAGCGCCGAAATGTGTGACGGCGCAACAGGGTGCGCATCGGGCAGCCACACGTGCAGCGGGACCATGCCAGACTTCATGCCGAACCCGGTGAAGGCACAGGCAAAGGCGAGCGTTGCCCACAGCGGGGTCAAGTGGGCGGCGCGCATCTGGTCAAAGCTCAACCCGCCGCCGAAAGCCGCGAGCACGCCGAAAGAAAGCAGAATGATCAGCGCGCCCACGTGAGCGAGCAGCAAGTAGAGGAATGCCGCACGGCGATTGGCCTCGTGCTGGTGTTGATAGACAACCAGAAAATATGCGGAAAGCGACATCAGCTCCCAGAAGATCATGAAGACGAGGGCATCGTTGGCAATCAGAAGCCCCTGCATGCCGAGCACGAACAACGACGTGAACACGCCCAGCGGAGGAAGGGGCTGGGCTGCGGGGCCGCGCGTGAACCCGCGCGTATAACTCGGACCGTAGAATGAAATCGCGACCACCAGAGTCCCGAGCAACACCAGGAAGAAGCCCGACAGAGGGTCGATGCGGACCTGCCAGTCGACCCAAGGCAGACCGAGCGCGAAATGGTCGTTCAGGGTGAGGTCGGCGAGCAGCGCCCAAGCTCCCGCGCCTACGGCAGCTGCACCCGAGAGGAAGAGAAACAGGAATGAGCCGAAATGCAGGAAGCCCGGGTGACGGCGAACGGCAAACAGCGATATGACGCCCGACATGAGCGTGCACAGGATCGCAACGTAGGAGAGAAATAGAGGGCTGACCGTCATCTCACTTATTGCGGCAGCTGCAACGAGCGGCAATGCCGCTGCCAATTAGCCTCCTGTTTTCCCCTGCACCGGCGCGCGCCGCCCACACCCCGAACAAATGCTCCACGAACCCCGCCAGCCAAGGGCGGTAGGCGGTTCACGGCGCCGCGGATGTGAGAGTAGCCCTTGTGCGCAACTCTAACCATGACCTGTGCGATGCAATAATTAATTATAGCGCCGACACCGGCCTCTATTCATCGTCCAGTGTCAGATGGCGCAGCACGTTTTCTGCCATTGGGTGCACTAGGGTCGTCTTGCCAGCCGGTCGCGCACCAGCAAGCACAAGCACCCGGGTTTCCCGCAAGGCTTCGGCGATGTGCGATGCGATCATGCCGTAGACCATCAACCCCGGCCATTCCTGCAACGCGGTCTGCTCCCAAGAGCGAAATAGAATCGACCTGCCGACCCGGCAGTTCCGTGCCGCGGCTCATGACCTCGACATAGTCCGCGGAGCCGAAACAGGCGGTCGCGGTTCCGAGCGGTCAACTGTGGCACCAGGGCCCTCCATGAGCGCCCGGCGGATCGCCAGGGTGGATACCGCCGCCCCGCCAAGATAATTGGCTTAGACCACATCGCTATCCCGCCGGCGACTTGAGCGGCGGTCAACCCTGCCGGTCTTCTAATCGGGCGCCTCTGGTTGGAGACGCCTTCGCAGGGGGCGTCTGCTCGGGCGGAATGCGCTGCAGGTGCTGCTCGGCGAGCGCCGGATAGAGCGGCACGCTGACCAGCCTGGAAGCACCGCTGGCAATCAGCGCACAGGCCATCAGGCTCAATACCATCGCGTGGCCGTCGATCATCTCCATCACGATGATGAACGAGGTCAGCGGGGCCTGGGTGACCGCCGCCAGGAAACCAACCATCCCCAATGCGATCAGCGTCTGGGGCTGGGCCTGGGCGAAGAAGTGGGCGACATCATTGCCGAGCGCGCCGCCGATCGACAGCGAGGGCGCAAAGATGCCCGCAGGCACCCCCGCCCAGGTGGTGAGCCAGGTCGCGACGAACTTGAGCACCACGTAGAACGAGGAAGCGCTCTCCGGATTTTCGAGCAAGGCCCGTGTGTGCAGGTTGCCGCTGCCGAAAGTCGTGCCGAGGCTGGCGATGCCGATCACGGCCACGGCCAGCCCGCAACCGGCAGCGAAGCGCACCGGGTAGCGCCTGCGCGTGCGCGAGAACCAGTCGCGGGAGCGTCCGGATAACGACACCACCAACAGCCGCGAGAACAGTCCTCCCGCCAGGCCGCAGGTCAAGGCCACCACCAGGCCCGGCAAGACCAGCGCCATGCTCAGGCCCTGAACGTGGATCACGCCAAAATGGGTTGCGTTGCCGTAAATGGAAACTGCCATCAAGCCGCCGAGCACGATCGCCGCCATCACCAGGCCATTGCTGCGCTGTTCGACCGAGCGCGAGAGTTCCTCGATCGCGAACATGATCCCGCCCAGCGGCGTGTTGAATGCCGCCGCGATACCTGCCGCGCCACCGGCAATCAGCAGTCCGTGCTCCGACACCGCGCTGTTTGCCGGCAGCCAGCGGCGCACCCGGTGCATCACCCCCGCAGCGATCTGGACCGATGGTCCTTCGCGCCCGAGCGAGAGTCCCGCCAGCAATCCCCAGGCAGTCAGCACGATCTTGAATACCGATAGCCTGATCGACACGAACAGCCCGCGCGATTCCGGCTGGACCCCGGGCGTGAGAGCCGCCATTACCTGCGGAATGCCCGACCCTGCCGCCCCCGGCGCGAAGCGCAAGGTAATCCAGACTATCGCCGCGGTGCAGGCCGGGGTCCAAAAGAGCGGCGCCCACCAAGCCTCCCCTTCGATGACGTTGAACCACCCCAGCGCGATGTCGCTCATCCAGGTAAGGAGCACTACGGTAAGGCCCGCGAGAGCGGCAAATGCCAGCACCAGGGCGCGCGTTGCCCACGGGCGCCAGTCGTTGAGTTCCCTTCTTACCGACGAGAGGACGTGGGGGTGGCGATTCATTGGCGCTTGGACTTGATCTTCATAGCTGCTGCTTGCTGCTGGAGCGCAATTGCCGGCTGACGATTCCTGTGGCGCGCTTCCGGCCAGCCAAATACTGGCGGAGAGCGAGGGATTCGAACCCCCGAGAGACTTGCGCCCCTAACGGTTTTCAAGACCGCCGCATTCGACCACTCTGCCAGCTCTCCGAAGCCGAGATTCTAAACCCTCGACCGAATTGAGCAGTCGAACTTGACCCTTTGCGCGAACTTCACCGTTTCATGACCTGAGCCCTGGCATCCCGACCGGGGCAGTGATCGAAGGAGCTGTCATGAAACGCCGCTTGCTTGCTGCCGCACTTTCCGGTCGAGAAGATCACCATCTATTACGACAGCGTGGCCAACCTCGTGGCCCAGGGAGTCATCGGACGCGCCCCGAACCCCCGGCAGCCCAATCCGTTTCCCGGTTTGGTTCCCGACCAGCTGCCCTGATCCGGCTGAGTGCGGCGGCGCAAAGGGCTGACGTTGGTGCCGCTTGACGATGAAACGGATGAACACGCGGCCATCGATCCGCCCGATGATCCGGCCAACGAGCCGAGCGCCCAGGCGGCGACCCGTCAGGCCATGGCCCGCTTTGAGCTCGCCTTCGCCGAACTGCCACCGGCCCGGCGCTGCGCGCCGCTGGCAGATTCCGCTCTCTATAGCCGCCGTGCTCACCCTGGCGGTCGGCCTGTCACTGCAGGTCGAACACGCCCAACGAGAGGCGGACAAGGAAGCTGCGATTCCTGCCGCGCCCAGCCGTGCCGGCGCAGGAGCGGCGGCCGGGCGCGGCGCAACTTCCGGACAGGTGCAAGAGGCCGGTAAGCCAGCGCAACAAGAGGCAGATGGCCCGCAGACCACCGAGCAGCAACTCGAGCACATCGCCGAACTGCGCGCCAAAGGTCGGCAC
>JAHYJF010000403.1 GCA_019428955.1 Burkholderiaceae bacterium | reverse complement strand
GGCGACCCGCAGCCAGGAATTCGATTTCCCGGCGCTGCCCGATCCGGTGATCCAGGAACTGGAGGCGCCCTTCAACGTGCTGGTGGCGGGAGTGGGCGGCACCGGCGTGGTCACGATCGGGCAGGTGCTGGCGATGGCCGCGCACCTCGAGGGTCTGTTCAGTTCCAACCTCGACGTCACCGGCCTGTCGCAGAAGTACGGGGCGGTCCTGTCGCACGTCCGGGTCAGCCCCGAGCCGGGGATGCTCCACGCTACCCGGATTGCCGCCGGCGAGGTCGATACCCTGATTGGCTGCGACCTGATCGCGGCCGCCGGCGACGAGGCACTCGCCAAGCTGGCCCCTGGCAGAAGCCGAGCGGTGGTGGCGGCGGATCCGCTGCCGACCGCCGAGTTCGCTCGTAATCCAGACTGGAAACTCGACAAGTCGGCCCTCGTGGCGCGGCTCGCCACGGCGCTGGGCAGCGACCCGGTGCTCTGCGATGCCCAGCGCCTCGCGAGCGCGCTGCTCGGTGACGCGATCGGCGCCAATATGCTGATGCTCGGCGCCGCCTGGCAATTGGGCATGATTCCGGTGAGCCTGGTGGCAATCGACCGGGCCATCGAACTCAACGGTGTGGCCTTGCGCCTGAACCGCGAAGCCTTCCTGTGGGGGCGCCGCCTGGCTGTCGATGCGGCGGCAGTCGAACGCCATGCCGCGGCGATTGGCCCGGCGCCGGCCGCTGCCGGCCCGGCCGAGGAGGAGCCGTTGGCGGGGCTAATTGCCCGGCGGGCGGATTTTCTGCGCGCCTCACGTGATGAACCGACCGCCAGCCGCTATCGCGAACTGGTTGAACGGGTGGCCGGCGCCGAGGCTGCGCTGGGCGGCGACGAACTGGCCCGGACCGTGGCTCAGGGGTATTTCCGGGTGCTGGCGACCAAGGACGAGTTCGAGGTGGCGCGGTTGTATTCCCGCCCCGAGTTCAAGGCCGAGCTGGAACGTGTCTTCGAAGGTGACCTGCGGCTCAGCTTCCATCTCGGCGCCTGGCCCTTTGGCCGCCTCGATCCGACCACCGGCCGGGTGCGCAAGCGCGAGTTCGGTGCCTGGGTGATGCCGGCACTGACGGTGCTCGCGAAGCTGCGGTTCCTGCGCGACACGGTGCTCGATCCGTTCCGCAATACCGCCGAGCGCAAGCTCGACCGCGCGCTGCTGGCACGCTACGAGGAGGACGTTGCCAGGATCGTGGCCCGGCTCGCGCCGGGGAACCACCGGGCAGCCGTCGAACTGGCCGGGTTGCCGGTCAAGATCCGCGGGTTCGGAGCGGTGCGCGAACGCAATGCCCGGGCGACCGAAGGGGAACGCGAGCAGTTGCTGGCGGCGCTCGGCTAGCCCGGTCAGCTAACACTCCCAACTTGCCGGACGAGCGTCCGGTGAGCGGCCGCAGTACTGTGTAAAATTACAGCATGTCACGTCTTCTGGCGCATCTCAACGAGCCGCAGCGCACGGCTGTAACGCTGCCGCCCGAGCACGCGCTGATCCTCGCCGGTGCCGGCAGCGGCAAGACCCGGGTGCTGATCACCCGCATCGCGTGGCTGATCTCCACCGGGCAGGTGAACCCGCGCGAAGTGCTGGCGGTGACCTTCACCAACAAGGCCGCTCGCGAGATGACCACCCGGCTGGGCGCGCTGCTGGCGCTCGAGACCCGCAGCATGTGGATCGGTACGTTCCACGGACTGTGCAACCGGCTGCTGCGCGCCCACTATCGCGAAGCCGGGCTGGTGCAGTCGTTCCAGATCCTCGACTCGGCCGACCAGCTGGCGGTGATCAAGCGCTTGTTGCGCGCACTGGGCGCGGACGACGTGCGCTTCCCGCCGCGCAACCTGCAGCACTTCATCAACAGCGCCAAGGAGGAAGGGCTGCGTGCCTCCCAGGTCGAGACCGGCGACGATTACAGCCGGCAGATGGCCGAGTACTACCGGCTCTACGACGAACAGTGCCAGCGCGAGGGGGTGGTCGATTTCGCCGAGCTGCTGTTGCGCCTCGATGAACTGCTGGCCCGCAACGATCTTTTGCGCGAACACTACCAGTTGCGCTTCCGGCACATCCTGGTCGACGAATTCCAGGACACCAACCGCCTCCAGTACCGCTTGCTCAAGCGCCTGGCGGGCACCGGCAGCGCACTCTTCGCGGTAGGCGATGATGACCAGAGCATCTACGCCTTTCGCGGTGCCAACATCGGCAACATGAGCGCCTTCGAACGAGAGTTCAAGGTGCACAACCTGATCCGCCTCGAGCAGAACTATCGTTCCCACGGCAACATCCTGCGCTGCGCCAATGCGCTGATCGCCAACAACGCCCATCGGCTCGGCAAGACGCTGTGGACCGACGCCGGTCACGGCGAACCGGTCCGGATCTACGAAGCGCCATCGGACATCGACGAGGCACGTTGGCTGATCTCGCAGGTGCAGGCGCTGATCGACGAGGGCCACGCGCGCAGCGACATCGCGGTTCTCTATCGCTCCAATGCCCAGTCACGGGTCCTGGAGCACGGGCTGTTCTCGGCGGGAATCGCCTATCGGGTCTACGGCGGCTTGCGCTTTTTCGAGCGAGCCGAAGTCAAGCACGCGCTCGCCTACCTGCGGCTGATGG
>JAHYJF010000402.1 GCA_019428955.1 Burkholderiaceae bacterium | reverse complement strand
GCGCTCGTCGAGCGCGGACTGGGCATCGAGCAGATCCTGATGGTGACCTTCACCCGCGCCGCTGCCGCCGAATTGCGCAGCCGGGTAAGGGAACGAATCGATCAAGTGCTGCTGGCATGCGCGGCCGATCACGCCGTCGTGCCGCAAGACCCGGTGGCAGGACTGCTGCTGGCCAATCATGACGCGACCGCGGTGGAGCGCAGTTTGCGGTTGGCGCTGACCCGCATCGACGAGGCGCCGATCGACACCATCCATGGCCTGTGCCAGCGGGTGATTCGCGAGCATGCGCTGAGTGTCGGCATCCCCGCGCGCTTCGAAATCGATCAGTGGGGCGAGCGTCTGCTGCGCAGCGAGCTGACCCGGTGGTGGAGCATGACGATGGCGCAGGCGCCGCTCGAGCTGGTGCAGTTGCTCGGCGCGCGCGGTGGCCCGACCCTCGCCGGGGTGACGCGGTTGCTCGGTCCGCTGCTGGCCCAGCCCGACCTGGTATTGCGGCCCGGGCACTTCGAATGGCGCGGACTCGCCGATGAGGTGTGCGCGCAGCGCGCCGCCTTGCTGGCAGCCATCGACGCCGAGGCCGAGCCCCTCGCCGCCTGGTGCCAGCAGAGCCCGGAAATCAATCACCGCAGCTATAGCAGGGCCAACGTGGCGCGCTGGATCGGGCAGGTCAGGAGCTTCGCCGAGGCGCTGCCGGAGAACGTTGGCGAGATCGATGAGAGGGCCTTCCTGCGCCTGAGCGACGCGGGCTTCACCGCCGGCGGGGCACCGGCCGGACTCGACGCTTTCGCCCTGCCGCTGCGGATCTCGGAACTGGTGGCCACGCTGCGCCGGCGCAAGCTGGTTACCGCCGCCATCTGCCACGAGCTGCGCCTGCCGCTCGCGGAGCGGCTGCGCGAGCGGCGCGAGCTGGCTGAAACGCTCACTTTCGACGACCTGCTGCGCGTCACCCGCGACGCGCTCGTCGATCCGGTGCTCGGGCCGGGGCTGGCGGCGCAGTTGCGCCATCGTTATCCGCTGGCCCTGATCGACGAGTGCCAGGATACCGACCCCTTGCAGTGGCAGATCTTCGGCGCGATCTATCCCAGCGCGGGCGCGGCGTCGGGCGAGGCCGGGGCGCTGGTCATGGTGGGCGATCCCAAGCAGGCCATCTACGGGTTTCGCAACGCCGACATCTACGCCTACTTCGCCGCTCGCGCGGGGGCGCGGCTGCATCGCATCGCCGAAAACCGGCGTTCCAGCGCCGCACTGCTCGATGCCATCGGCGCGCTCTTCGACACTCCGGCGCCGTTTCGCATCGACGAAATTGAGATGCCTCGGCCGCAGTTCGGCGCGCGGCCGCGCGCCGAACTGCTGGCGCCCGCCGGCGCGCCGGCGCGTGGCGACTTCAACTGGGTCTGGCTATCAGAACCCGACGAGGGCGTAATCAACAAGGACGAGGCGAGACAACGCTCGGCGCGGGCGTGTGCCGCGGAAATTGCCCGCTTGTTGGGTGATCCCGAGACGCTTTTGCGGCGGCCAGCCGAGGGGGCGGTGGGCGCATCCGGGCAGGGGCAGGACCGCCCGGCCCGTGAACTGGCGCTGCAGCCGCGTGACATTGCCGTGCTGGTGGGCACGGCCTACGAGGCCGGCGTCGTCAAGGCGGCGCTCGCCCGGCACGGAGTGGGCGCGGCCGAGATCAGCCGCCAGAGCGTGTTCGCGAGCCGCGAAGCGCGCGAGCTTGGCCGCATCGTCGCGGCCGTGACCAGCCCTTCGTCCAGCTCCACCCTGCGCGGCGCCCTGGTCACCGGCCTGATAGGTTGGAGCGCCGAGCGCCTGCAGCAAGTGGCCGGCGACGACCTTGCCTGGTCGCAAGTGGTGGCGGCATTTGAAGCCTGCGCCCGCGGCTGGCCAAGGCGCGGGGCCCAGTCGGCCTTGCGCACGCTGTTGCTCGACGACCTGGCGGTGGCCGGCCGGATTGCGGGCAGCGCCAGTGGTGAGCGCGCCCTGACCAATCTCGCCCATCTGCTCGACCTGATGAGCGACACGCCGGGAACGGCCGACTCGCCGGCCGCCGCGCTTGCCTGGCTCGACGACGCCCGCGCCGATGGTGAAGGCGGCGAGGCGCACGAATTGCGCCTCGAGAGTGACGCCAACCTGGTCCAGGTGGTGACTGTCCACAAGAGCAAGGGCCTGGAATTCCCGATCGTATTCGTGCCGTTCGCGTGGTCCCAGACCGAGCCACGCACGGACGGGGGAGCGCTGGCACTGTTGCGCTACCACGAGCGCGCGGGCAAGCGGTGGCTGGCGGTTCGCGAACTCGACCAGGGCGCTCAGGACTGCGTGGCGCGGGAATTGGCCAGCCGCGAAGAGGCTTCGGAGGCATTGCGCCTGCTCTACGTGGCGCTGACCCGCGCCCAGTTGCGCGTCTACCTGTTCTGGGGCCGGGTATCGCGCGCCGAGCGCACAGCGCTGGCTTGGCTGCTGCGCGATCGCGCTGCTCTCGCTGAGCCAACAGCCGCTTCGGAAAGGGTGCCTATCTGCGCTGCCGCGCTGTCCGCCCACATCGCGCGCGCCGGTCACGGCGCACTGCAACTCGGCCACCACGATTTGCTCGGGGGGTCGGAACGGTTCGAGGCGGTCGCGGGCGAG
>JAHYJF010000030.1 GCA_019428955.1 Burkholderiaceae bacterium | reverse complement strand
GCTACTTCCCCGCCCAAAGCGCGACCACGTCCGACAAGGCCCCCGCCGATACTCCGATCGACCTGCGCGCGCTCGCCGGACTCACGGGAAATTTCAAGTTGCAGGCTGGCACGCTGCGCTCCCGAGGGGTCACGGTCACCGGCCTCAATCTGGGATTGCGCGCGAGCGGCGGCAAGCTGGAGATCGAGCCGCTGCGCGCGGCACTCTACGGTGGCACCGTGCAGGCCAACGCCCGCGCCGATGCCGCCACCGGGGCAATGGCGGCCAACGGGGTGCTGACCAACATCGATGTCGGGCCGCTGCTGCACGACCTGGCCCAGAGCAAGCTCCTGTCCGGACGCGGCAATGTGCGCTTCGCGCTCTCGAGCGGCGGCAACTCGGTCGCGGCTCTGCGGCGTGGGCTCGGCGGCACGGCGTCGTTGGCGCTGCGCGACGGCGCCATCAAGGGCTTCAATCTGGCGCAGGCGATCCGCACGGCGAAGGCGGCTGTTGGCTCTTCGGGAACCGCGGCGCTGTCAGGCAGCCCCGCCGAGCAGACCGACTTCAGCGCGCTGGACGCCAGCATGGTGATCACCAACGGTGTCGCCCGCAACGACGACCTGAGCCTGAAGTCCCCGCTGCTGCGGGTCGGCGGCTCCGGCACGGTCGACATCGGCGCCGGCTCGATCGACTACCTGCTCAAGACCACCATCGTCGGGACGCTCGCCGGCCAGGGCGGCAGCGACCTCGCGAGCCTGCGCGGCGTCACCGTCCCGGTGCGCATTAGCGGAACGTTCGACAAGCTGTCGTATCGACCCGACCTCTCCGGGGCGCTCGCCGATACCGCCAGGCAGAGGCTGCGCAGCAGCATCGAGCAGCAGCTGGGCATCGGCAAACCGGGCAATGGCACCGGCGACAAGCCAGCCCCGGCGAAGAACCCCGCCGATCTGATCAAGGGGCTGCTCGGGCGCTAGTTGCGAGCGCTAACCAGCCGGATCAAGGCGATCAGGCGGCGCGCTTCAAACAGGACTGATCTCGCAGTTGTACCATTGTACGCATGAACGCGGGTCGAGCAGAGACTGAGCATGTCGTCGCCCCCCATGTGCGCGACACCGACGAGTTGCTGACTGCGCTCGCGACAACACCCCACGGGCTGCGTCAGATCGAGGCTGAGTCACGGCTGGAGACTTTCGGGCGCAATGCCCTCCCGAGCGGCAAGCCGCCCACTGCTGTGGCGATGTTCATCCAGCAGTTCAAGAGCCCGCTGATCTACGTGCTGTTGGCGGCAGCGCTGGTGTCAGCCCTGCTGCGTGAGTGGACCGACGCCGGCTTCATCTTCGCGGTGCTGCTGATCAATGCCGTGGTCGGCGCCTTCCAGGAATACGCCGCCGAGCGCTCGGCGCAGGCACTGCGACAGTTGGTCACCGCCCACTCGCGCGTGCTGCGCGACGGGGACGCGCGCGAGATCGCATCCGAGGAAATTGTACCGGGTGATGTCGTGCTGATCGACTCCGGCACCAAGATCCCCGCCGACCTGCGGCTGCTCGAAGAGCACAATCTCAGCGTCGACGAGTCGCTGCTCACCGGCGAGTCGATCACGGTCGACAAATCGGCACTCGCCGAAGTCGCTGCCGACAGTGCGCTGGGGGACCGCATCAACATGGCCTTCGCGGGCACGATGATAACCAGCGGTCGCGGCCGCGGGCTGGTAGTGGCAACCGGCCCGCGCACCGAGCTGGGACGCATCGCCGCCTCGGTACTCGGAAAGCAGGCGGTCAAGGCTCCGCTAATGATTCGCATGGAGCGTTTTACGCAGATCATCGCCATCGCGGTCGGCATCGCTGCGTTGGTGGTCGCCGCGCTGGAGCTTGCCCGCGGCGCGCCGCTGGCCGAGATCTTCCTGCTCGCCGTTGCCCTGGCCGTGTCCGCCATCCCCGAGGGGCTGCCGGTGGCGTTGACGGTTGCGCTGGCCGTCGGCATGCAGCGCATGGCGCGACGCAACGTGGTCGTGCGCCGGCTGGTTGCGGTAGAGTCGCTCGGGTCGTGCACCTACCTCGCCTCGGACAAGACCGGCACCCTCACGGTTAACCAGCTCACGGTGCGCCGGGTTCAGTTCGTCGATCAGCCGGCATGGGAGGTCACGGGCGAAGGCCTGGCGCCCGAAGGCACCTTCGTGCTGCCGCAGGGCGCATCGCGCCATGAGCACGAACGCCTGCTCGAGCGCATGGCGCAAGTCGCGGTACTCGCCAACGAGGCCAGCCTGTGGAAGGAGGATGGCACTTGGGCCGGCGCCGGCGACGCGGTCGATCTGGCCCTTTTGGTGTTCGCGCACAAGGCCGGCGTCACCCAGTCGTTAGCCCGCGAACAGCTCCCCGAGATCGACTTGATCCCCTACGAGTCCGACGCGCGCTTTGCCGCCAGCCTCAACCGGCATGCCGATGGCAGCCGCGCCTCGGTCAAGGGGGCGCTCGAAACCTTATTGCCGATGTGCCAGCGCATGGCCTGCCCGGAGGGCGACGTGGCGCTGACCGCCGATGGGATTTGCAGCCAGGCGGAATTGCTGGCGGCGGCCGGCTATCGCGTGCTCGCCCTCGCCGAAGGCCGCGTGTCGCCCGCCCCCGGCTCGTCGTTCTCGCGCGATCATCTGCGTGGGCTGACACTACTTGGTCTGGTCGCGATGTCGGATCCTCCGCGCCCAGAAGCGCCTGGCGCGGTCGCGGCCTGCGTTCGAGCCGGCATCACAGTGGCGGTGATCACCGGCGATCATCCGGCCACGGCGCTCGCGGTGGCCCGCGATGTCGGCATCGCCATGGAGGCCGCTCAAGTCGTCACGGGCACCGAACTCGCCGACGCGGCGCGCGACGACCAGCAGGTCTTCGACATGCTGTGTCGCCAGCGGCGTGTGTTCGCGCGCATCGAGCCACACCAGAAACTCGCAATCGTCGAGTCACTGCAGCGCCAGGGGCACTACGTTGCCGTCACCGGCGACGGCGTCAATGACGCACCGGCGCTGCGTGCCGCACAGGTGGGCGTGGCGATGGGCCTGGCCGGTACCGACGTCGCGCGCGAAACGGCCGGTCTCATAGCCACCGACGACAACTTCGCGTCGATCGTCGCCGGCATCGAGGAAGGCCGCATCGCCTACGGTAACGTGCGCAAGGTGATCTTCCTGCTTATCTCCACCGCCTCAGCGGAGATTGTCCTCTTCGCCCTGGCGCTCGCCGCAGGCGTTCCGCTGCCTCTGCTGGCTGTGCAACTGCTCTGGCTCAACCTCGTCACCAATGGCATTCAGGACGTGGCACTTGCGTTCGAGCCGGCCGAAGGCAACGAGCTCGACAAGCCTCCGCGGCCGCCGCAGGAGAGGATCTTCAACCGCATCATGATCGAGCGCGTGCTCATTTCGGCGCTCGTCGTCGGGGGGCTGGCCTTCGCGGCCTACCAGGGGATGCTGGCGCGGGGCTACAGCGTCGCCGAAGCGCGCAACGGCACGCTGCTGTTGATGGTGCTGTTCGAGAACGTACAGGCGTTGAACAGCCGTTCCGAGACCCTGTCGGTGTTCCGGCACAACCTGCTGCGCAACAAGCTGCTGCTGTTCGGCGCGCTCGCCGCCCAGCTCATACACATCGCGGCCATGTACACGCCCGGCCTGCGCGAGGTGCTCGGCGTGCAGCCGATATCGGCCGCCCATTGGATGGAAATGCTATTGGTCGCGATGACGGTGCTCGTGGCCATGGAGGCACACAAGCTGATGCGCCATCGTCGGACCTGAGCAGCATTCGCGTGATCCGAGTACAAGACGGTGTGGCACGATGCGCCAGTTGGGCCCGCGCTCAGCCGACGACCGTGCGTCCCACCTCCAGCAGGAGCCGGACGGCGCCGCTCACCAGCAGTGCGACTCCCACCGAGATCGCCACCGAGGCCAGCGCCTCGCGCCGCCCGATGGTGCGCAGCATCACCGCGAAAGTCGACACGCAGGGGACATAGAAGGTCAGGAACAGCAGGAAGGTCGCGATCTGCACGACATTGAGCACTGCGCCGACGTCGAAGGTGCCCAGCGCCTGGTAGATCATCAGCAGCGAGAGTTCCTTGCGCAACACCCCGAAGAGGATCGGCACCCCCAGCACCAGCGGCAACCCCAGCCACCAGCTGGTGATCGGAGTAAGAGCGGCGTTGATCACGGCATCGGCGCCGAAGTGGCCCAGCAGCGCGAGCACCACGCTGCCGCCGATCAGGAGCGGCGTGACGATGGTCAGCACGTCACGGGTGCGATCCCACGTTTCCAGCCCGATGGTCCGCAGTCGCGGCAGCGCATAGGGCGGGATCTCCTGCACCTGCCCCGGACCGAGTTCGGGATTGCGCCGCGCCATGACGGTGCCCATCACCGCGATCACCAGCAAGGTCATCGCGAAGATCGCGAACACCCCGAAACCACCGAGATACTTCCCGGCCAGTGCGAGGATGATCGCCGAGCGCGCTGAACAGGGGACGAAGGTGATCAGTACCGAGGCGATCACGCGCTCGCGGCCCGCGGATACTCGCGAAGCCGCGGCAATGGCGGGCACGTTGCAGCCCAGGCCGAGCAGGAACGGCACCGCTATGCCGCCGTGCAGGCCGATGCGGTGGAACGCGCGGTCGAGCACAAAAGCTATCCGGTGCATCACGCCCGTTTCCTCGAGCACCACCAGCAGCAACACCAGCGGAATCATGTAGGGAATGACGATGCCGACCAGCCCGATGAGCCCGTCGGCGACCGCACGCGCGACCACTGCTGTGAGGGTCTCGGGCTGCCAGGCGGACACCATCTCGATCAGGCGGGCGGCGGTAACACTGTCAAGCCAGGTACTGATCTCGAAGACCACGAACAGCACCGCTGCGAACACCGCCAGGCTGCCAAGCAGTCCCCACTTCGGATTGAGGAACAATTCGTCGAGCCAGTAACGCCAGTCGCGGCCTTCGTGGGTCGGGCCGAGCCGCGCGCTAGCCTCGTAGAGCACGGCGGCCTGGTGGTGGCGATCGGCGTGCACTTCTTCGGCCAGCGGCCGTGGCAGGCCGCTCTCGGCGGCGGCGCGCAAACGCTCCAGATCCGGCATCAGTCCCGGAAAGTGAGCCTGAAGCTCGTCGGAGAAATAGCGGTCGCCCACCGCGTACTGCATCACCAGCAGGCGCGGAGGCAGGCGAAATGCAGCGGTGAGTTCGGGCTTGCCGAGTGCCGCCATCAATCCTTCGAGGTTGCGCCCAAGGTGGGCCGCCAGCGGCTGCGGCAACGGGCAACGGGCACTGCGCGCCACCTCGGTGGCGGTGCGAAACAACTCCGAGATGCCCTGGCCCATCAGCGCCGCCATCGGCACCACCGGCACCCCCAGGCGCAGCGCCAGGGCGCTGACGTTGACGTGGACGCCCTTGCGCCAGGCCTGATCCATCATGTTGAGCGCGATCACCATCGGGCGGCCCAGCTCGGTCAACTCGAGCGTCAATTCCAGGTGGCTGCGCAGGTTGGTCGCGTCGACCACCTGGATGATCAGGTCGGGCGCACGGAACGGCGCCGGGGGCTCGCCCGGTTCGTGACCCGACACGTCGGGTCGTTCGTTGCCCCAGAGCAGGTACTTCAGCGCCGGCAGGTCGCGCTCGGAAACCGGCGAGAGCGACTCGAAACTCGGCAGTTCGATCAGGCTGGCCTCGTCGAGGCCGATCTTCACCCGGCACTCTTCGTAGGCCCGCCCCGCTCCGACCAGCTCGCCGCTGCGCGGCGCGGCACTGGATACCGCCCTGAACAGGGTGCTCTTGCCGGCATTAGGCATTCCCACGAGGGCGATGCGCAGGCGTCGTTCGCCCCGAAAGAGCGGGGTGTGCAACATCACGGACTGCTGGTGCGACGGGGGCTTCATTGGCGTGCGAAGGGAGGTTCAGTAGGCGTGAGGTGTATGGAAACCAGTTCGTTTCGACTCGCGGATATGAGCGCGTATTGTCGCGCGGCGGGGATTCTGGTCGGGTATCCGCCTTGACTGCGAACGATTATCATTCCCTTTAGATCCTTGGTCAAGTGATCAGCGCTGCGGCACCGGCCTCGCTCCTCGGACTTCAATGAGCCCGACCCGACGAGGGCGTCATAGAATGACCTCATCATCCATTTCCCCAGGACGCGATGAAGCCGAGCCGTGCCTCGCTTGCCAAGACGACGCGCCCGACGATCTCGGGGGTGGTGCCGCGCGCGCGGATCTTCGCGCTGCTCGATCGTGCCGCAGATGTGCCGGTTACCTGGGTGTCGGGGCCACCGGGCTGCGGCAAGACCACCGCGGCGGCGAGCTATCTCGAGCATTGCGGCACCACCAGCCTGTGGTACCAACTCGACGATGGCGACACCGACGTCGCCACCTTCTTCTATTACCTTCGAACCGCGGCCGAGGCATTCGGAGAGCCGGCCAGCGAGGCCTTGCCGCCGTTGACCCCGGAGTATCACGGCGGACTGGCGCTCTTCACCCGGCGCTACTTTCAGTCGCTGTATGCGCGCCTCGGCACCCCGTTCGTGGTGGTCTTCGACGGCCTTCACGAAGTGCCCGCCTCCTCCGAACTGCACGAGGTGATGCGCTTGGCGCTGCGCGAATTGCCGTCCGGCGGGCGGGCGATCCTCATCAGCCGCAGTGACCCCCCGCCGGCGCTGGCACGGCTGCGCGCCAGTCGCGCACTCGCGCTGCTCGGCTGGGACGATTTGCGCCTCACCCGTGAGGAAACGGCGGCACTGGTGACCCAGGGGACGCCCGGCCGGGAGGCGGCGGCCGGCGGGGATCGCGACGAGCGCTGGGACGCCACGGCGCTGGACGAGCTGCACGACAAGACTCAGGGTTGGGCTGCCGGTCTGGTGCTGATGCTCGAACAGGCGCGAACCACCGGTTCGATTGCCGCGCCACCCGATCCATCGACCCGCGAACTGGTGTTCGAATACCTGGCCGGCGAACTTTTCGAGGAGGCCGACGAGCGCACCCAGAGCTTCCTCATGCGCACCGCATTCCTGCCCCAAATGAGCACCGACATTGCCCAGGCGATCACTGGCGACGCCGACGCGGAGCAGATTCTAAGCGAGCTTTATCGCAAGAACTATTTCGTCACCTTCCGCTCGGCACGACCGGCGCCCGTGTACCAGTATCACCCGATGTTTCGCGAGTTTCTGCGCGCCCGTGCGCTCGCCACCTTCAGTGCCGAACAGCGCCGCCGCCTGCAGGGCAGCGCCGCGACGCTGCTCGCCGACGCCGGCGACGTCGAGGACGCGGTGGCGCTCTACCGCGAGAGCCGCGACTGGGTACGCATGGCCCGCCTCATCGAGCGCCATGCCCCGGCGATGCTCGAGCACGGCCGCGGCGAAACACTGCTGCGCTGGGTCGATGAGTTGCCTCTCGAGTCGCAGGTGAAACGCCCCTGGACGCTGTACTGGGCCGGCGCAAGCCAGGTGCAGACCTCGCCGCGCAAGGGTCGTCACCTCTTTGAACTGGCCTACGAACGCTTCGCGGCGCGCACCCCCCCGGACCTCATCGGATCGGTGCTCGCGGCCTCGGGGGCCATGGACGCCATCCTCTACGAACTCGACGATTTCGCCCTGCTCGACCGCTGGATCGGCGTGCTCGACGGGTTCAGGTTGCTCGCTGCCGACAGCACCCTGCTCGAGGTGGCGGCACGCGATTACCCGGGCTACGCCACCCCGGCGCTCGAGGCCCGGGTCGCCTGCTCGATGGTGTTTTCGCTGACGCTGCGCCAACCGCAACGCCACGACATTGGCGCGTGGATCGAACGTGCCGTCGGCCGCGCCCAGGCCTCCGAGGACGTGAATCTCAAGATGTTCGTCGAATTGCTCTCGGCGCTCTCGATCATGTGGGCGGGTGCCTTTCCCCAGGCCCAGGCGCTCATTGCCACCGCGCGGGCCCAGTCAGAGGCACCGGACGTCACGCCTTTCTCGCGCATCACCCTGCATAACGTCGAAGCGATGTTCCACATGCTCAGCGCCGAGTGCGAGCTCTGCCGCGCCGCCGAGCAGGCGGGCCTGGCCCTGGCGGCGGCCACCGGGGTCGGGACCTGGACCGTGCAGCTCCTGGTGCACGGCTACGGCAGCGCACTGGCCGCGGACGACCTGGCCGCGGCGGCGGAAATTCGCGCCCAGCTGGAACCGCTGGCGGCCGGCACCGGGCGGCTGAACCAGTGCCTGATACATCACTTCCAGGCCTGGGAGGCGGCGCTGCGCAACGACATGATGCTGGCGCTGCAGCACGAGAAGCGCGCCCTGACGATGGCGATCGAAGCCGGGGGGCCGTATTTCGAGGTGCTGTGCCGGCTCGCGCTCGCGCAGATCCTCTCGACCTGCGGCGACGAGCGCAAGTGCATTGCCCACCTGCGCCGGCTGCGCGCGATCGCACGCGACATCGACAACAAACACCTCGAATTCACCTGCCTGCTGAGCTTCGCCCAGATCGCACTCGAACACGATCGGCCGCGGCCGGCCCTGGCGGCATTGCGCGCCGGACTCTCGCTTGGGCGCCAGCACGGCTACCGCAACTTCCTGTGGTGGCGGCCGACGGCAGTGGCACGACTGGCCGCGTACGCACTCGAACACGGCATCGAGGTCGACTACGTTCGCAACCTGGTGCGCTCGCGCGGACTCGCGTTCGAGCAAGCCCCGCTGGAGATCGCCGACTGGCCCTGGACGTTTAAGGTGCAGACGCTGGGAGGATTCCGCCTCACCCGCCACGGCGAGGCCATCGGCGAAACCGGCAAGGCGCAGCGCCGGCCGCTCGACCTGCTGCGCCTGCTGATCGCCTGTGAAGGTGAGCAAATCAGCAAGGAGCAGGTCGCCGATGCGCTGTGGCCACGCATCGACGGCGACTCGGCCCAGCGCTCGCTGACCACTACCCTGCACCGCCTGCGCAAGCTGCTCGGCGATCCGGCGGCAGTGGTCTTGCGCGAAGGACGCCTGACACTCAACCGGACACTGTTCTGGGTCGACGCATGGGCCCTGGAGCAGGCCTGCGCCGAGCTCGATGCAGCGCTGCAACAGCGCCGGCAGCTAGCGGCCGGGGCGCCGGCCGAGGCCATTCGCGCGCGCATCCGAGAGCTCTACAGGGGGCCTTTCCTGGCCTTCGAACTCGATGCGCCCTGGGCGATTCAGCTGCGTGAGCGGCTGCAGGGACTGGTCGAGCGCGCGCTCGGCACGGACGAAAAAGTAAGCCAGAAGTAAGTGATCCGTTAGCGCCCGGTAGGCGCGCCTCCGGCAGCATGGTTGCCACGGGAGACTAAATGCGAGTTCCCACAACCAGGCAAGGAGGCAACATGAACACACAATTGTCGCTTCGCAACTCGATCAGGACGGCAATCATCCTCGGGATGGCGGCCACCGCCTTGGCCGGCTGCTACGTGGTGCCAGTGGTTGACGCCGAAGGCAAGCCAACCTATTACACCTACCCGCTGCCCCCGGCCGGCGCGCCCGGTCCGGGCGGCGCTCCACCGGCCGCAATCAGCGGCTCGCCGATGCCAGCGACATTGCAGGCCAGGCTCTACCCCGAGAACGACATCGCTTCACAGACCGGCATGGTCGCCGGCACGGTCACCAACATGATGACCGGCAAGGGCCGCTTCCAGCTTCAGTACGGCAACGACATCATGGTCGGCGAAGCGACCAGGGTCTCGGGCGACGAACGCCGCGGGGTGGCCAGCGCCTATGGCTCGGGCGGCACCTACATGAGTTGCGAGTACCAGATGAACACCCCGCGCCAGGGAGCCGGCACCTGCCTGTTCTCGAACGGCGCGAAATACAAGGTCCATCTCGGAATCTGATCGGGCAGTCCCCGGCACTCGCCCGGGCACCACACCCCGGCGCCCGAGCGTTCGCTCTTGGCAAGTTCCTCATGGCATACTGACATTGGCCTATAGGCCGCACGGGCTAGGATCAACAAGGGCGTGGCCGCCACTACGGTTCTGAACCGTGGGTGGATCGCGCCCGGCCATGGGAGACCGTTCTTGGAAAACGCGCAGGCGCTCGTCACTTTCGTCGGCGTGCAAAAGACCTACGACGGCACGAAGCTGCTCGTACCCGAGCTGAATCTCGAGATCTAGCGCGGCGAGTTCCTCACCCTGCTCGGCCCATCGGGATCGGGCAAGACCACCTGCCTGATGATGCTGGCCGGGTTCGAGAGCCCCACTGCCGGCGAGATCCTGCTCGAGGGCCTGCGCGCGCTATCCCGGACAACTCTCAGGCGGCCAGCAGCAGCGCGTGGCACTCGCCCGCGCCCTGGTCTTCGACCCGCAGCTGGTGCTGATGGACGAGCCGCTGGGCGCGCTCGACAAGCAGCTGCGCGAGCACATGCAGATCGAGTTGAAGGAACTGCACCGCAAACTCGGCGTGGCATTTGTCTACTTCACCCACGACCAGGGGGAGGCGCTCACCATGAGCGACCGGGTTGCGGTGTTCAGCGACGGCCAGTGCGAGCTGGTGCTGCCCTCGGGCGAAACGCTGAGCGGCGTCAACGGCAACGCCCAGAAGAAGGCCTATTTCGAACCCTTTGAGGCCGCCTCCAAGGCCCAGGTGGTCGGCGTCGAGTACAACGGCGAACAGGCCAAGATCAAGGCTATGGTCGAAGCCAAGAACATCACCTGGGACGTGGTCGAGGTCGAGAGCCCCGACGTGGCCCGCGGCTGCGACGAGGGTCTCTTTGAGAAGATCGACTGGGCCAAGGTCGGCGACGTCTACAAAGTGCTCGCGACCCCCGCCGGGGCTGACCGGGCGTTCAAGAAGATGACCGAGCTCAAGCCCAACATCCAGTGGTGGGAAAATGGACGCCGCGCAGGTGCGTGAAAAGATGCTCGAACTCGACCCGCGCTGGGCCGAGTTGCCCTACTGACAGGCGATCGCCACGCCAACCTCTTGATGATCCTGGTGCTGGTGCCGTTCTGGACCTCGATCCTGGTGCGGGTCGCGGCGTGGATCGTGTTGCTGCAGCGCGAAGGGCTCGTGAACAAGGCGCTGCTCGGTGGCGCCGTCGACCAGATGCTGAGCTACTACATCGCGCAGTACATCAATTTCTACGTCAACTGGGGGCTGGCGTGCGCGCTGGGCGCGTGGCTGCTCGCCACCAAGAACAGTTTCATCGTCGCGCCCACGGCGGCGTTCATCGCCACCGTGCTCGGTACACTGGCCGCCGTAGGACACGCGCGGGTCCAGTTCTTCGGCAAGGGCCTGCTGATAAGCGTCCTGATCCTGCCGATGGTGGTGCCGGTGGTGGTGGTCGCAGTGGCCACCTACCTGCTGTTCGCGCGCATCGGGCTCTCCGACAGCTACGACTTCGACTGGTGGGTGCCGCCCTGGTCGAGGTGTCACCGCCCTGCGAAGTGAGCGGCAACACCGCGCTGCTCGGGGCCAACCTGCTCTACGAGATGCTGTGCGTGCTGCCGGGGGTGGGGGCGCGGTAGCGGTTCGCTCAGGCAGCCAAGTGTTGACGAGGCGCAATGCGCGCGAGGGTGTCACCCATGGTTTCGCGCGTGATCGCGATATCGTAGTTGACCTGACCGCGCAGCCACCAACCATCGCTGAGCCCAAAGTACCGGCATAGCCGGAGATCGGTATCGGCGGTAATCGAACGCTTGCCGGCCACGATGTCCCCGATTCGCTGCGGAGGCACACCGATGTCCTTGGCGAGACGGTACTTCGTCAGGCCAAGCGGCTTGAGGAACTCCTCGTTCAGCATTTCTCCGGGGGAAACTGGGGCAACCGTAGGCATAATCAAATTCCTTCAGTGGTAGTCCACGATCTCGACGTCTTGCGGGCCTTCCACGGTCCAAACAAAGCACACGCGCCACTGCTCGTTGATGCGAATGCTGTGTTGACCCTTGCGCTTGCCTTTCAACGCTTCAAGTTGATTGCCAGGCGGAGCGCTGAGATCATCCAGGGTCGCCGACCAATCAAGCTGCGCCAGTTTGCGCAGGGCGAGCCGCTCAACGTTGATCGAGCGTCGAACCCGTTGGCCGAGGAAGAGCGCCTGTGTTTGCTTGCACTTGAAGCTCTTGATCGGCACGTTCGTATATTAACGCTTCGCATTAATAACGTAAAGCGTTAATGCTCCATTCTGGTTGCCGTGCCGGCACTCTTCCCATGGCGCTACAGCCCATGATGCCCCGAAGCCGCAGCGGCAGGCGCGACACGTCGCCGGTCGCGCCCGTAAGCTTCCCGAAGAGCTTTCCCGAAGAGTCCCGAAGCGCCTCGAAGAATGCTTGCTACCAACATGACCGCGAAGCCCATTCACTCTGAAGCGGACCATCGGGCCGCGCGGACGGGTGTCCGATATCCTCAATCGGGTCCGCCCGCTCACGCTCGAGATGATTCGTCGGCTGTCTTCGGGCCTCGGGCTACCCGCCACCGTGCTGATTCAGGACTATCCGTTACGGCGCGACGCAGCCTAAGCCACCTCCTCCCCGAGTCCTAAGCAGCCTGCAGCAGGAACGCCACCTTGACCGCTTCGTAGGGGAACTCGACGCGCCCTTCTTTGGTGCGGTTCAGCACGCCGGCGGCAAGCAGCGCGGTGATATCGGTGTGCACCGCCTTGACGTCGCGATCGACGCGCCGCGCGGCCTCTCTCATGGTTACGGGACCGGCACCGCAGAGGGCCTTGAGCAGTTCCCATCTCTTCGCGGTGAGCACTTTCCACAGAAGTTCCGGGGTCGCGAACGCGATGCGATCTCCGCGTTGTGCCTTGCCAGACTCCCAGGCCTGCACGAAGTCAGCCATGACATCGGGCGGGCTGCGAACTTCAAGTGTCAGGGTTTTCACGGTTCCACCTCTCTATCTGATCCTGGAAGTCGCTGATCAGGCGCTTCGGAGAACCGAAGGCGTAGCTCGATTCCTGCCCTTCCAGGTGCACATGGTCGCCCTTGCCGGCCTCGTTGTCGTAACGAATGACGCACACTGCGCGCACAACATACGCAAGACGATACTTGTACGGGTGAGCGGAGCTGGGGAGCCTGCGCGGCAGACGCCAAAGTGCGAGCTCTGCGAACGAGTGCTCCGAGTACGCGATCCTAGTGTGCAGCAGCAGGGCGGCGTTCACGTTGGAGATAATGACAACAATTGTTGTTGTTGTCAACTACAACAACAAGATTCAAGGCTGGTGAATGTCAGCCGATGATGCTCCGCGCCAGCGTCAACTTGCTCGGCATTCCCCCGACCCGGACGGTCGAGCCTACCCTAGGCGCGCCCCTTCTCCCCCGTCCGCCCATACCGATCCTCAAACCGCACGGTATCGCCCTCGTCGAGGCAGCTGCCGGACTGCACCTCGATGATCTCGAGCGGGATCGTGCCGGATTTGGCGCGGGCGCTCCAACTGGATTCAGCCCTTCTGCCCGACCTCGAAGTTGGCCATCATCTCGAGCGCGCGCACCATGGCGGAGTGATCCCAGGCGCTGCCACCGTGGGCGGCGCAGGAGTTGAACAGTTCCTGGGCCATCGCGGTGTTGGGCAGCGCTACGCCCAGCGCCCGGCCGGCCGTCAGCGCCAGGTTGAGATCCTTCTGGTGCAGTTCGATCCGAAAGCCCGGGTCGAAGGTGCGCTTGATCATCCGCTCGCCGTGCACCTCGAGAATGCGCGAGGAGGCGAAGCCGCCCATCAGGGCCTGGCGCACCCGCGCCGGATCGGCGCCGGCCTTGGACGCGAACAGCAGCGCCTCGCCCACCGCCTCGATGGTGAGCGCCACGATGATCTGGTTGGCCACCTTGGCGGTCTGGCCGTCGCCGTTGCCGCCAACCAGCGTGATGTTCTTGCCCATCAGTTCGAAGAGCGGCTTGACCTTATCGAAAACCTTGGCCTTGCCGCCGACCATGATGGTGAGCGAAGCAGCGAGCGCCCCGACCTGGCCGCCCGAGACCGGGGCGTCGAGGTACTCGCAGCCGAGCGCGCGAATGCGCTTCGCGAACGCCTTGGTCTCGATCGGCGAGATCGAGCTCATGTCGACTACGATCTTGCCCTTGGAGAGCCCCGCGGCGATGCCATCGGCGTCAAAGAGCGCGGCCGCGACGTGCGGCGTGTCGGGTACCATGATAAAGATGATGTCGCCCTTCTGAGCCACCTCCTTGCTCGACTTGCAGGCCTTGCCGCCGGCCGCGATTGCCGACTTCGGAATGCTCGGGATGCTGAACAAAAAGACCTCGTGCCCGGCCTTGATCAGGTGCTCGGCCATCGGGGTGCCCATGATGCCGAGTCCAACGAAACCGATCTTGCTCATTGTTTCACTCCTCTTGATGGCAGCGCTGCGCTGCCGGGTTCAACGTCGGAATGCAGCGACGCCATCTCAGCCGGGTGGCATCCGTTCGAAAATGAAATTCAGCCGCGTGGTCGTGCGCCGGCGGTAACCGCGAGTGGTCAACAGCGCCTCGATCATCGGCGCGGTGTCGGCCTTGAACTCGGTGATGACCAGGCCGGGCCACAGCGTGGCCGGCGCGTTTTCCAGGAAGTGGCGCAGCACCGGCGGCTCGTGGCCTTCGATGTCGATCTTGAGAGCGTGCACCCGCGTGATGCCGCGCGCCTGCAACAGGTGCAGCAGCGTGTCGAGCTCGACCGTCACGGCCTGGCGCTCGCCGCCGGCACGCTGCGCCTCGGCGGCCACCAAGGTGTTCTCGCCGCGCTGCGCGAGGTTGACCTGCAGCTCGGCAGTGCCGGCATGATCGCTCAACGCCACCGGGCACACCTCGATGTCGCCGATCCGGTTGCTGGCAAGATTGAACGCCAGGCGCCGGCGCATCTCCGGGTCGGGTTCGACGCTGATGATGCGCCCGCGCCCCTGCATGCAGTGATGCGCCCAGAAGCTGTAGACGCCGGCGTTGGCGCCGATGTCCACGAAGCAGCCGTCGGCCGGCAGGCGCTCGCGCAACTGCGCGAGCTCCTCCTGGTCGAAGAACTGGGGCGCGAACAGCAATTTCTGCTCGCTCATGTTGCCGCGCGGCAGCAGGCGCAGACGCAGGCCCCAGATGGTCACGTCGAGCGGCGTGTGGACCCCGTACTTGATCGGGCGACGCAGCACCAGCACCAGGCGCCGCAGCCATGCCGGCAACGCATGGCTCACGGAGAGCAGCATCCCAATTCCCGCGCTCGGCGCGTAACGGCCCCACGGCGAGGCATCGTCGAAGACCGGCAGCGGGCGCGAGGTCGCCATTCAAGCCTCCCAGGCCTGGCGCAACCAGTCGACCTTGCCGATGCGCCGGTGCAGCCGATGTCCGCCGCCGGCGAGCACTTCGCCCATCTTCGGGTTGCCGGCGAAGACGACGATCTTCGCACCCGCCGGTAACGCCGGATCGGCCCGGTAGCTCTTCAGGTGGCGCGGTACGCAGTCGTTCTTGAAGCTCACGCACCAGCCTTTGGGCCAGTAGGCCAGGTGGCCGTGGGCGGCCAGTTGTGCGCTCTGAAACTGCTGGGAGATCTCGTAGTCGCGCGTGGCGCCGGCCGGATCGGCGAGGTAGGCCTCGAGGATGTAGGTGTGCGCCCCGATCTCGTAGCGGAACACCGAGGAGTTGCCGACGCTGTGCAGGAAACGCTCGCGCGCCGGGTTGAGCTTGCGCAGCGGCTTGGGGCGAAACAGGTCGTCGTCGCGAATGATCAGGAAGGGGCCCGGGTGCTCGAAGAACGGCTCCAGGTTGGCGACCACGACCAGGTCGAGGTCGAGGAACAGTGTGGTGCCCTTCAGGTCGGCGAGCTCACGGCCGAAGACCGAGAGCTTCTGCCAGCGCCGGTCCTGGTGCCCGGTCGGCAGGCCAAGGGACGGGATCGGCCGGACCTCGACATCCGGGGCGAGCCCGCTGGCGTCATCGGTGAAGCAGACGAAACGGTGTTCGCGCGCCAGGTGGCGCGCCACTCCAGCGCGCAAGTGGTTGACGTACTCGGGGCCGTAGAGCTTTCCCCACTTCATGCAGATGACGTTGACCGGTGCGCTCATTGGACCCTGGCTGGCGTGGCGGCGGATAAGCCGCTAGCTTAACGCAGAGCCCGGCAGGTGGGCTCTGGAGCGGGTGAAGGGAATCGAACCCTCGTATGCAGCTTGGGAAGCTACCGTTCTACCATTGAACTACACCCGCGACAGGCCCTTATTATAGAGGCAACAGGCGGTGGCCGAGCGGGAGTTGGGGGCAATGGGAACGGTCGATGCAGTAGTCGTAGGCGCGGGTGTCGTGGGCCTGGCGGTGGCGCGCGAACTGGCGCTGCGCGGCCGCGAGGTCTGGGTCCTCGAAGCCGAGGACGCGATCGGCACCCAGACCAGCTCGCGCAACAGCGAAGTGATCCACGCCGGGCTCTACTACCAGGCCGGCTCTCTCAAGGGCCGGCTGTGCGTAGCGGGCAAGGCCTTGCTCTATGACTATTGCGCCGTACGCGGCATCGCTCACCGGCGTTGCGGCAAGCTGATCGTGGCTACGACCGAGGCTGAGATCGGGCAACTCGAAGCCCTGATCGCCCGGGCGGCAGCCATCGGGGTGACCGATCTCGTAAGGCTGGAAGGAACGCATGCGCAAGCGCTCGAACCGGCGCTGTCGTGCGTCGCGGCGGTGCTCTCGCCCTCGACCGGGATTGTCGACAGCCACGGCCTGATGAGCGCGCTGCAGGGCGATCTGGAGAATGCCGGTGGATTGGTCGCATTGCGCGCACCGCTCATCTCGGCTCACCTTGAGGACAGCGCCTTCCTGCTCCAGGTCGGCGGCGCCGATCCGATCGAGCTGCGCGCCCGGACACTCATCAATTCGGCCGGGCTCGGGGCCGTCGCCCTGGCGCGAGCAATCGCGGGCCTGGACGCTGGCTTGATCCCGCCGGCCTACCTGGCCAAGGGCAATTACTACGCCCTTGCCGTCCGCGCGCCCTTCTCGCGGCTGGTGTATCCGGTGCCGCAGGCGGCCGGATTGGGTGTCCACCTGACGCTCGACCTGGCCGGGCAGGCACGCTTCGGCCCCGACGTGGAGTGGATCGAGGAGATCCACTATCGTGTCGATCCGGCACGGTCCGACGCTTTCTACGCTTCGATCCGCCAGTACTGGCCGGAGCTGCCGGACAACTCGCTGGTGCCGGCCTACTCCGGGATCCGGCCCAAGATCCAGGCACCGGCCGAGCCGGCGCGCGACTTCATGATCCAGGGTCCGGCAGCGCACGGCACCCCGGGCCTGGTCAACCTCTTCGGGATCGAGTCGCCCGGTCTGACTGCCTGCCTCGCTCTCGGGTCGCACGTGGCCGATCTGATCGCTGCGCCCTGAAGCACGCCGCGGCGCGCCGTGCGAAAATGGACACTTAGCTTAGTTGTGGTCCCACACCAATGATCTTCGTCACCGTCAACGGCCAGCCCCGCGAAGTCCCTGACGGGCTGAACATCGCGACGCTGGTCGATGAACTCGGCTTCGCGGGCAAGCGCGTTGCAATCGAGCTCAACGGCCAGATCGTGCCGCGCTCCAGGCACCAGGACACGAAGGTCGCCCCGGCCGACCAGATCGAGATCGTGGTGGCGGTCGGCGGCGGCTGAACGGCAACAATACCTGCAACGCTTCACACTAATATTCGAGGAGAGAGATCCGTGGAACATAAATTCGAAGGCACCCTGCGCTGGCTGGGAACACCGCTTAATCCGACCGACAGCACCAGCTACGAGCGCGCCACGGAAGTACGCTTCGCGACCGGAAGCTACCACGCCTCGGCGGCGAGCGAGTACGGCGGCGACGACGCGCTGCCCAATCCCGAGACCCTGATGATGGCATCGCTGATGCAGTGCCAATTCCTGACCTTTATGGCGATTGCCCACAAACGCGGGTACGCGGTGCGCTCCTACGCCGATCGCGCCGAAGGTCTGCTCGGCACGAAAGATGGCAAGACCCGGATGCTGGAGGTCAAGATGCACCCCGAGGTGCAGTTCGTCGATCCGGCCCACGCCGAGCACCTGCCCATGCTGCACCAGCGTGCCCACGCCAACTGCTTCATGTCTAATTCGGTCAATTTTCCCGTGACCGTGGCCGGCGCCGCGCACTGACGCCCGCCCCGGACATACCTGCAAGGATCGCCCTAATGACTGCCCCGATTGCTACTTCGGCCAGCGACGCCGCCGGCGGCGCCGACACTATGCGCATCGGCACGCGCAGCTTCGGCTCGCGCCTGCTGATCGGCACCGGCAAGTACCGCGACTTTGCCCAGACCCGTGACGCGATCGAGGCGAGCGGCGCCGAGATCGTCACCGTGGCGATCCGGCGCACCAACATCGGCCAGAGCGCCGGAGAGCCCAACCTGCTCGACTACATCTCGCCCGAGCGCTTCACGCTGCTGCCCAACACCGCCGGCTGCTATAGCGCCGACGATGCGATCCGCACCCTGCGCCTGGCGCGCGAGCTGCTCGACGATCACACCCTGGTCAAGCTCGAAGTGCTCGGCGACCCGCACAATCTCTACCCCAACATGCCCGAGACGCTTGCCGCCGCCAAGGTGCTGGTGGCCGAGGGCTTCGAGGTGATGGTCTACTGCAGCGATGACCCGATCCAGGCGCTCATGCTCGCGCAGATCGGCTGCGTGGCGGTGATGCCGCTGGCCTCGCTGATCGGCTCCGGCATGGGCATCCTCAACCCCTGGAACATCCAGCTGATTCTCGAGAAGGCCAAGGTGCCGGTGATCGTCGACGCCGGTGTCGGCACCGCATCGGACGCGGCGATCGCGATGGAACTGGGCTGCGCCGGGGTGCTGATGAACACCGCGGTGGCCGCGGCCCGCGACCCGGTCGCCATGGCCGGGGCCATGAAGAAGGCCGTCGAGGCCGGGCGCGAGGCTTTCCTCGCCGGCCGGATGCCGCGCAAGCTCTACGCCGCGGCGCCCTCCTCACCAACCGGCGGGATGATTGCGCCGGGCAAAGCCGGCTAGAAGGTGGCAGACAGCGAGGGCCAGGCCGCGAATGACGACGGCTCGGCCGGTTCCCCGCCGACCGGCGCCGGTACCGCGCCCGCGCATCCCCACATCCGCAGCTTCGGCACTCGCCGCGCCCACCGCACTCCCGGGCAGCGCGAGGCCTGGGATCGGCTGCTGCCGATCTGGGGCGTGCCCTACGCGCCGCAACTCCTGGACCTCACGCAGGTCTTCGGGCGGGTCGCGCCGACCGTGCTCGAGATCGGCTGCGGGATGGGCGAGACCACTGCCGCCATCGCTGCCGCCAATCCAGAGCGCAACTTTCTCGGGGTCGAGGTCTATCCAGCCGGGGTGGGCGCGCTGTTGCGTCGCATCGAGGAACAGGGACTGAGCAACCTGCGGGTAATCGCCCACGACGCGGTCGAAGTGGTGCGCGACATGATCGCCCCGGATTCACTGGCCGGCGTGCACGTCTTCTTCCCCGATCCCTGGCCCAAGGCGCGGCATCACAAGCGCCGCCTGGTGCAGCCGTCCTTCATCACCTTGCTGGCGGCGCGCATCGCGCCCGGTGGCACGCTGCACTGCGCCACCGACTGGGAGCCTTACGCGGCGCAGATGCTCGAGGTGCTCTCGGCCGAGCCGCTTCTTGCGAACACGGCGGACGGATACGCGCCGCGTCCCGAACTGCGACCGCTGACCAAATTCGAGCGCCGCGGCCTTGGGCTCGGGCACGAGGTGCGCGACCTGGTGTTCGTGCGGAGGTAGCGGCGATTAGCAGTATCGCCAATAGCCAGGGCGACGGCGCTGGTGCGCGACGGCAAACACCGTGACTGTCTTCCCGGTCACCTCGTACAACACCGTGAACGGGAAGTGCCGCAAGACCAACCTCCTGATGGAATCATCATCGGGGGGCCACAGCCCCGGTCTCTCCGCCAAGCTGTCGATCGCGCCGGTAAGTTCTTCGCGAAAGGCGTCTGCCGCCAGCCGGCTACGTTCTATGTATTAGCGGAAAGCTTCACTCGCCTTTTCCTCCGCAGCTGGGAGGAGGACAACCGTGAACGTGCTCAAAGGGAACTGAGGCGAGCCTTGGCTTCGGTCCAAGATACGGTATTGACTATCC
>JAHYJF010000029.1 GCA_019428955.1 Burkholderiaceae bacterium | reverse complement strand
GATGGCCGCCGGGCTGGACAGGATTGCGATGCTGCCGGACCCGATCGGCGAGATCACCGAACTTCGACCCCGTCCGAGTGGCATCCAGGTTGGGCGGATGCGGGTGGCGCTGGGCGTGATCGGCATCATCTACGAGTCCCGCCCCAACGTCACGATCGACGCCGCCGGGCTGTGCATCAAGTCGGGTAATTCGACCATCCTGCGCGGCGGCAGCGAAGCGATCCACAGCAACCGGGCGTTGGCCGAACTGGTGCGCGCCGGCCTGCGCAGCGCGGCATTGCCCGAAGACGCGGTACAGCTGATCGCCACCACCGACCGGGCGGCAGTCGGCGCGTTGATCACCAGTGCGCAGTTTGTCGACGTAATCGTCCCGCGCGGCGGCAAGTCGCTGATCGAGCGCATCGCCCGCGAGTCGACGGTGCCGATGATCAAGCACCTCGAGGGCATCTGCCACGTCTACATCGACGACCAGGCCGATGTCGCCAAGGCAATCAGCATCGCCGACAACGCCAAGACCCAGCGCTATGCGCCGTGCAACACCATGGAGACACTGCTCGTGGCCAGTGGAATCGCCGCCGCGGTGCTGCCCGAGCTCGGTCGCATCTATGCTGCCAAGAACGTCGAACTGCGGGGCGACGAGGCCAGCCGGGAAATTCTGGCCGCTGCCGGCGTGCCCTGCAGCGCAGCGACCGAGGCTGACTGGCGCACCGAATACCTCGCCCCGACCCTTGCCATCCGGATCGTCGCCGGAATCGATGCCGCGATCGAGCACATCAACACCTATGGCTCGCAGCATACCGACGCGATCGTCACCGAGCACCACAGCCACGCCATGCGCTTCCTGCGCGAAGTCGACTCGGCCTCGGTGATGGTCAATGCTTCAACCCGCTTCGCCGACGGCTTCGAGTACGGGCTCGGTGCCGAGATCGGCATTTCCACCGACAAGCTCCACGCCCGCGGCCCGGTCGGACTCGAAGGACTGACCTCGATGAAATACGTGGTCCTCGGGTCGGGACAAATCCGCAGCTGATGCCGATGGCACCGGCCGTACCAGCCATTCCTGCATTCTAGGGTTTCGCCCGACCGCCCCTCTCCTGAAGGATTCGAGCAGTGAAATTCATCGAATATTTCCTCGCCCCGCAATCACCCTGGACCTACCTTGGGCACCAGCGCCTGCGCGAGATAGCCGCCCGGCAAGGGGCGACGATCGAGTGCAAGCCGATCGATCTCGGACTGGTCTTCCCGGTCTCGGGTGGCCTGCCCCTGGCCAAGCGCTCCCCGCAACGCCAGGCCTACCGCTTGCTCGAGCTGGAGCGCTGGAGTCGCCACCTAAACGTGCCGCTCAACGTCCATCCCAAGTTCTTCCCGGTGCCGGCCGACGAGGCTGCGCGCCTGATTGTCATCACCGGGCGGGTGCACAGCCAGGAGGCGGCGCTCGAGCTCAGCGGCGCGATTTTGCGCGCAGTCTGGGCCGAGGAGCGCAACATCGGCGACGAGGCCACGCTCGCCGCGATCGCCGACTCCTGCGGTCTCGACGGCGCGGCCCTGATGGCGCGCCGCGCCGAAGCCCAGGTGGAATACGCGCGCTATACCCAGGAGGCGATCGACTGCGGGGTGTTCGGAAGTCCCTGGTACCGCTTTCGCGGTGAGAACTTCTGGGGCCAGGATCGCCTACACCTTCTCGAGCTTGCCCTGGAGGCAGCCTGAACGCGGGGACGCTTGGCCAGCGGCCGGATACAGCGCTGCGCCTGTTCGCGCCCTGCCCCCGCGGGATCGAGGACGCGCTCGCCGATGAACTGATCGCTCTGGGCGCCAGCATCGTCGCGCGCCCGGCGGGCGGCGTCGAGTTCGACGGCGACCGCGCGATCGCCTATCGTGCCAACCTCCACTCGCGGCTGGCTAGCAGGATCCTGCTGCGCATCGCCAACGGCCCCTACGGCGACGAGACCGACCTCTACCGCATCGCTTCCGCTCACCCCTGGGAACATGTCTTCAGGACCGACCAGACGCTGCGCATCGACGTCAGCGCGATCCGCTCGCCATTGACCAGCCTCAATTTCGCCACCCTGCGCGTCAAGGACGCGATCGTTGATCGGATGCGCAACGCAACGGGCGATCGTCCGTCGATCGACACCCATCGCCCGGACGTGCGCGTCTTCGCGTTTCTCGACGCCAACAACGCGACGCTCTACCTCGATCTTTCCGGTGAGGCGCTGTTCAAGCGCGGCTGGCGCCAGCGCGAGGACAAGGGCCAAGCCCCGCTCAAGGAAAACCTTGCCGCCGGGCTGCTCGCGCTCTCCGGCTGGACGCCGGAGGCGCCGCTCTACGACCCGTTCTGCGGCTCGGGCACCATCATCATCGAGGCCGCCCAGGACGCGCTCGGCATCGCGCCCGGGGTGTCGCGCCATTTTGGCTTCGAGAACCTGGCCGACTTCGATGCCGACTTGTGGTCGACGTTGCGCAGCGACGCGCTGCGCCGGATCCGGCCGGCCAGCGCACCGTTGCCGATCGCCGGCGCCGATATCGACCCGCGGGCCATCGCGCAGGCACGCCTGAACCTGAGCCGCGCCGGCGTTGGCGCCGACACCGTCGCGCTCGAATGCCGTGATTTCACCGGGTCGAAGGCGCCTTTCGAGCAACCTGGTTTCATCGTCTGCAACCCGCCTTACGGCGAGCGGATGGACTTTGAGGGTGCCGCCGAGGGCAGCGGATTCACCGGTTTCGGGGCCACGCTGCGCGAGGGATTCGCCGGCTGGCGCGCCTGCGTGCTGACCAGTGACCGTGCACTGCCGCGGCAACTGGGCATGAAGGAGCGGCGCAAGTGGCCGCTGTTCAACGGCGCCATCGAGTGCCGAATGTTCGTCTTCGACATTTTCGCCCCCGGCACGGCGCCGCGCCGCAACCGCAACCCGGCGCCCGATGCGGCTGGCGGTGACGTTGCCGAGCGCTAGACCATGTCGAGGTGGCTCACGCGCCGGGTGTGATCCTTGGCGTTGCGCTTGCTGTTCAGTTTGACGTTGAGCCGCAGGTCGTTGACCGAGTCGGCGTTGCGCAACGCATCCTCGTATTCGATCTTGCCGGCTTCGTAGAGATCGAACAGATGCTGGTCGAAAGTCTGCATCCCCAGTTCACGGCTCTTCTTCATGACTTCCTTGATGCCCGACACTTCACCCTTGAAGATCATGTCGCTGACCAGCGGCGTGTTCAGCATCACCTCGACCGCCGGGATGCGGCCAGCGCCCTCTGACATGGGGATCAGGCGCTGCGAAACGATGCCCTTGAGATTGAGCGACAGGTCCATCAGCAACTGCTGGCGGCGCTCCTCGTGGAAGAAGTTGATGATCCGGTCGAGCGCCTGGTTGGCGCTGTTGGAGTGCAGCGTGGCCAGGCACAGGTGACCGGTCTCGGCGAACGCCACCGCCGACTCCATCGTTTCGCGATCGCGAATCTCGCCGATCATGATCACGTCGGGGGCCTGGCGCAGGGTATTCTTGAGCGCGATTTCCCAGCTCTCGGTATCGACCCCGACCTCACGGTGGGTAACGATGCAATTGCGATGAGGATGGACGAACTCGACCGGGTCTTCAATGGTGATGATGTGACCGTGGGTCATCTCGTTGCGAAATCCGATCATCGCTGCCAGCGAATTGGACTTGCCGGAACCGGTGGCGCCGACCATCAGCAGCAGGCCGCGCTTGGTCAGCGCCAGTTCGGCCAGTACCGGCGGCAACTGCAGCTCGTCAAAGGTCGGGATGCCGGTCTTGATGGTGCGCAACACCATCCCGACATGGTTCTGTTGCAGGAATGCGTTGACCCGGAAGCGCCCGATTCCCGACGGGCTGATGGCGAAGTTGACTTCCTTGTGGGCCTCGAACTCGGCGGCCTGGCGATCATTCATCAGCGCGCGCGCCAACGTCAACGTGTGGCCGGGGGTAAGTACCTGCTCGGAAACCCGGTGGATCTGGCCATCGACCTTGAAGGCGGGCGGGAAGTCGACCGTCAGGAAAAGATCAGAGCCGTTCTGTTCGACGAGGCGTCGCAACAGGTCGTGAAGAAATTTTGATGCGGTTTCGCGTTGCATTGCATTGACTCCAAATCACTTGCTGAATCGTTGCCGGCACCTGTGGGCAAGGCCCGCCGGTCAAGCACTTTACCCCGGGAAATTCTCCTTGTTGGCAGCAGCTGCCCGCGCCTCCGACATGCCAATGATGTTGCGCCGAACAAGGTCGGTAAGGCACTGGTCGAGCGTCTGCATGCCGATCGCGGCGCCGGTCTGGATCGAGGCGTTCATCTGTGCGACCTTGGACTCGCGGATCAGGTTGCGGATCGCCGGGGTGGCGATCATGATCTCGTGGGCTGCCACCCGACCGTTGCCGTCCTTGGTCTTCAGCAAGGTCTGCGAAATGACCGCACGCAACGACTCGGAAAGCATGGCGCGAACCATTTCCTTCTCCGCCGCCGGGAAAACGTCGACCACCCGGTCGATGGTCTTGGCCGCCGACGAGGTGTGCAGGGTGCCGAATACCAGGTGCCCGGTCTCTGCGGCAGTGAGCGCCAGGCGGATTGTTTCAAGGTCACGCAATTCGCCAACCAGGATCACGTCCGGGTCTTCGCGCAACGCCGAACGCAGCGCGTTGGAAAACGACAGGGTCATCGGCCCCACTTCGCGCTGGTTGATCAGGGAACGCTTGGATTCGTGGACGAACTCGATCGGGTCCTCGACAGTCAGGATATGCCCGTACTCGTTCTCGTTGACGTGATTGACCATCGCCGCGAGCGTCGTCGACTTGCCCGAGCCGGTCGGACCGGTAACGAGCACCAGTCCGCGCGGCTGCATCGAGATGTCGGAAAAAATCTTGGGGCAGTTGAGTTCTTCGAGCGTCATGATTTTCGAGGGAATGGTCCGCATCACCGCGGCGGCGCCGCGCTGCTGCAGGAAGGCATTTACCCGGAAGCGCGCCAGACCAGGAATGGCGAACGAAAAGTCGCATTCGAGGTTTTCCTCATAGTCCTTGCGTTGCGCATCGTTCATGATGTCGTAGATCATCCCGTGCACGTCCTTGTGTTCCATGGGCGGCAGGTTGATCCGGCGCACGTCTCCGTGCACCCTGATCATCGGTGGCAGACCCGACGAGAGGTGCAGGTCGGATGCCTTGTTCTTGACGGCAAATGCGAGTAGTTCAGCAATATCCATGTCGCATCCCAATTTCCAAGTATGGCGATTGCCCAATAATCCACATGCGCGCAACCCCTGCACAGACCCCAATCTACGAACGGCAAGTGAGACGATGAACGGCAGTTACGAGTTGCTCGAACACCACGCGGCCAATCTTGAAGCCGTGCGCCGGCGAATCACCCAGGCCTGTGCCGCCGCCGGCCGTGCACCGGACTCGGTGACGCTGCTGGCGGTTTCCAAGACCTTCGGGGCAGATCACGTCATTGCACTAGCCGATTCCGGCCAGCGCGCATTTGGCGAGAATTATGCCCAGGAAGCAATCGCCAAGCTGGAGTTGTGCGCCGAACGGCGGCCGGAACTGTTTGGCCGGTCGCCCGGAGCCGGCGCCTGTGGCTGGCACTTCATCGGTCCGCTGCAATCCAACAAGACCCGCGCCATCGCTACCCATTTCGATTGGGTGCACTCGGTGGATCGCGAGAAGCTCGCATTGAGGCTCTCGGAACAGCGCCCGGAGGAGTTGCCGCCACTGGAGATCTGCATCCAGGTAAACGTCAGCGGCGAAGACAGCAAGAGCGGTTGCTCCCCCGTCGATGCGGTGGCACTGGCGCTGGCCGTTGCGCCGTTACCACGGTTGCGGCTGCGCGGGCTGATGGCCATTCCGGCCCCCGCCGACGATCCGCAGGCCCAGCGCCAGGCTTTCGCGGCGGTGCGCACGGTCTTCGAGCGCTGCCGCAGCGCGCTCGCCAAGGAGCCTGGGGGGCACGGCGCACACTTCGACACCTTGTCGATGGGAATGTCGGCCGATCTGGAGAGTGCGATCGCCGAAGGGGCGACGATAGTCAGGGTGGGCAGCGCGCTCTTCGGCGCCCGTCAGCCGGCCGGCCAGGCAGTTGAACGCTAGCCGTCCTCGCCCGGCATGGGCCGGCAACTGCGACCCTGCGCTGCGGTCGTGGAACAACCGCCGGAACCGGCTGCGGAAACGACAAACGCCGGCGGCACCGGCGTTCGAGGCCCGGGGAAATTCCCGCCCGGTCGGGTTGGCTGGCCGTGACCCCTTAAGGGGTCCAGGCCTCAGCCGGCTCGCGTCAGGGCATCGCCTTGATTGCGGCCGACAGGCGGCTCTTGTGCCGACTGGCCGTGTTCTTGTGCATGATCTTCTTGTCGGCGATCCGGTCGATCACTTTCGTCGAAGCCTGCAACTGTTGCTGCGCGCTGCTCTTGTTGCCACCCGCAATTGCCTTGCGAACTGCCTTGATCGCGGTGCGCAGGGTCGAACGCAGGCTGCCATTGTGTGCGTTGAGCACGACGTTCTGACGGGCGCGCTTGCGCGCGGAAGCAATGTTTGCCATGAGAGAATCTCGCTCGTAGTGCTGCCGGACATGGTGCCTGTGCACCACCCGCGCAAATAACCGCGCCAACCTTTGGCATCGGAATGGAAAGCCTTGAAATATAACCGATTTGACGCCTCGAAAGCAAGTTTAGCCAGGGATTCGGCGCCATGAACCTGTTGCGTGCAGCCGCCACGGTCAGCGCGCTGACCCTGCTTTCGCGGGTTCTCGGGCTGCTGCGGGAGAACCTGACCGCCTCGATCTTCGGCGCCAACGCCCTGACCGACGCGTTCTTCGTGGCCTTTCGCATCCCCAACCTGCTGCGGCGCCTGTTTGCCGAAGGCGCCTTTTCACAGGCCTTTGTGCCGATCCTCTCGGAGGCTCGGGCCCGCGGCGACGGCTCTGCTGACCCCCGGAGCACCAAGGCACTGGTCGACCGGGTCGCCACGGTGCTGTTCTGGACCGTCACCCTGGTGTCGCTGCTGGGGGTGGCGGCCTCACCGCTGCTGGTCTACGCGATGGCCTCGGGCCTGAGCCGCGAGCCGGCCGCGTTCGGCGCTGCGGTGACCATGACCCGCTGGATGTTCCCCTACATCATCTTCGTTTCGATGGTGGCGCTGAGCGCCGGCATCCTCAACACCTGGCGGCGCTTCACCGTGCCGGCCTTCACCCCGGCGCTGCTCAACCTGTGCTTCATCGCAGCGGCACTGTTGCTCGCGCCCCACTTCGATCCCCCGATCCTGGCCCTGAGCGCCGGCGTCCTGCTGGGCGGCGTGGCGCAACTGGCCATTCAGCTCCCAGCGTTGCGCCGCATCGGCATGCTCCCGCGCATCGGGTTGCGTCTCGGGGTCGCGCTGCGCGATCCCCGCACCCGGCGCATCGTCCAGCTGATGGCGCCGGCGGCGCTCGCCGTGTCGGTGGCGCAGCTGAGCCTGATCATCAACACTCATATCGCTTCCCGACTGGCCGCGGGCAGCGTCTCGTGGATTTCCTACGGCGACCGGCTGATGGAGTTCCCGACCGCCCTGCTGGGCGTGGCGCTGGGAACGGTGCTGTTGCCCAGTCTGTCGCGCGCCGCGGCATCCGACCAGATGATTGAATATTCCCAGCTGATCGATTGGGGACTTCGGCTGGCGCTGGTCTTCGCGATTCCCTGCATGGTGGGACTGGCCCTGATGGCCGAGCCACTCACCGCCCTGCTGTTCCACTACGGCCGCTTCACCGATCATGACGTGGCGATGACCAGCGCCGCGGTCACCGGCTACTCGGCGGGGCTGCTGGGACTGATCGCGATCAAGGTGCTGGCGCCCGGCTTCTATGCCAAGCAGGACGTCCGCACCCCGGTGCGGATCGGAATCGCGGTGCTCATCGCCACCCAGCTGATGAACCTGTTCTTCGTCCCCTGGCTGGCGCATGCCGGGTTGGCCTGGTCGATCTCGATCGGCGCCACCGTCAACGCCGCCCTGCTGCTCGCCGGTCTGATCAAGCGCGGCAGTTACCAGCCGCGGCCCGGCTGGATGCGCTTCGGCATCCAGGTGGGCGTGGCCGCGGCGGCCATGGCGGCGCTGCTCTGGTTCGCGGTCCCGTCCTTCGACTGGATCGGGATGCGCAGCACACCGTTCACGCGGGTCGGACTGACGCTCGGCCTGGTGGCGGTGGCCGGGCTGATCTATCTGCTGTCATTGCTGGTGCTGGGGATCAGGCCCCGGCAGTTCCTGCGCGCCAACGCCTTAGCGCCCGAGCGCGGCGCACATGAAGTACCGAACGAGGGGGATTGACGATGAAGGTGGTCTTCGTGGGTGGCGGCAACATGGCCGGGGCGCTGGTTGGCGGGCTGATCGCGCAGGGTCATGCCGCTGCCGATATCCGGGTGGTCGATCCTGACGCCGGGCAACGCGCACGGCTCGCGCAACGCTTCCAGGTCGCGGCCCACGCCGATGCCGCCACTGCCCTGGCCGGCGCCGAGGTGGTCGTCCTGGCGGTCAAGCCGCAGGTGATGGCGGCGGTGGCAACACCACTGGCCGCGCTGGTCAAGGACTGCCTGGTGGTCAGCGTCGCGGCCGGGATCAGGGCGAGCGACCTGTCACGCTGGCTCGGCGGTCACCGCCGAATCGTGCGCACCATGCCCAACATGCCTGCGCTCATCGGGCGCGGCATCAGCGCGCTCGCGGCCACCCCGGACCTGAGTGCGGTCGATCGCGACCATGCCGAGCAGATTCTCGCGGCGGTGGGCGAAACGCTGTGGGTCGAAGACGAGGCCATGATCGATGCGGTAACCGCGGTGAGCGGCAGTGGCCCGGCCTACGTCTTCTACTTCATCGAGGCGCTCGAGCGCGCCGCGACCGAACTCGGATTCAATTCCTCGCAGGCCCGCCAACTGGCGCTGGCGACGTTCCGGGGAGCGAGCGAACTGGCGGCCAATTCCGACGAGAGCGCGGCGCAGTTGCGCCGGCGCGTGACATCGCCCGGGGGCACGACCGCCGCCGCCCTGGCGGTGCTCGGCGAGCGCAGCGCCGCCGACACCCTGGTCGAGGCAGTACTCGCCGCCTGCCAGCGCAGCCTTGAACTGGGCGAACAGGCCGGCGGGTCTCAGCCCAAGACATAGTTGGCCAGCACGCCGACGAAAATCACCGCTCCCAGCCAGTTGTTGTGGTTGAACGCCCGAAAGCACCCCGCGCGGCTGCGCTCGCGAATCATCCGGTAGTGGGCCAGGGCCACCAGCCCTGCCGCACCCAGTGAGGCAAAGAACCACCATCCGAGTCCTTCGAGCCAGCCGGCCCAGGCCAGCATCAGCAGCGTGACGGTGTAGCAGACCATCACCGCCGCGACGTCGAAGCGCCCGAAGGTGATCGCCGCGGTGCGGATGCCGACCAGCAGGTCGTCCTCGCGGTCGACCATCGCGTACTCGGTGTCGTAGGCCAGCGCCCAGAAGATGTTGGCCCCCAGCATCACCCAGCCGCTGGCCGGGATCTCGCCGAGAACCGCGGCGTAGGCCATGGGAATGCCAAAGCCGAAGGCGACCCCGAGGTAGGCCTGCGGCAACGCCAGGAAGCGCTTGGTGAAGGGGTAGCTGGCGGCCAGGAATGCCGCGAATAACGCCAGCTTCCAGGTCAGGAGGTTGAACGGGATGATCAGCGCCAGCGAGCACAGCGCGAGCACGGCAAAGATTGCCAGCGCCTCCCAGTGATGGATCTGGCCCGAGGTCAGCGGCCGGTCCTTGGTGCGCTCCACCCGATGGTCGAAATCCCGATCGGCCCAATCGTTGATCGCGCAGCCGGCCGAGCGCATCAGCACCGTGCCGGTGATGAAGGCAAAGAGCGCATACCCCGAGGGCTGCCCCCGGGACGCGACCAGCAAGGCCCACATGGTGGGCCAGAGCAGCAACAGGATTCCGATCGGCCGGTGCAGGCGCACCAGGCGCAGGTAGAGCACCAATCGTGACACGACGGCCGAACTCATCGCGCCGCTCCAGCGGCCGGCGCGTGGGGTTCGGTCGGCAGGCGCGGCCGCGCGCCATCCGGAGCAGGGCCGGGATCGAAGTACACGACCCCCGAGCGCCCTACCCACGATTGCCTTAGCGCGCTCGCCCCCGGGGGGCTGGTGGGCGGCTTGGCAGCGCCCTTGATCGCGCCGCCCGGGGCGCCAACCGTCAAGCCTGCGGCCGCGAATTTCTTGAGATTTGCCACCCCGATCCCCTTGACCCGTTCGCGCAGGTCATCCATGTCCAGAAACGCGCCCGCTCGGGTGCGTTCCGTGATGATTCTCGCAGAGATCGCCGGCCCGATCCCGCGCACCCCCTCGAGTTGCTCGGCGCTGGCGGAGTTGGCATCGACCGCCAATGACAGCCCGCAGCCCAGCGCCAGCAGCGCGGCCACGATCGTGCGTCCCGGCGCGCCGGTCAGCAGCGCCGTGCCGCAGCGCTTTATCACGGTGCCGATCAATGCCGAGCTGTTCACGCTCCTGCTCCTCGCAAGCCCTGGTCAGGGTATCGATCCTAGCCACGCCATCGGGTCGCTGTCAGCAAGACGGGCCCTCCACCGACCTAGGCCTGGCGGCGCTAGTCCTCGCGCCAGTGCTCGGCGACCCAGGGGCTGGGGCGGGCGAAGCGCAGTGCCCGATTGCGCCGCCCCGCGAGCGCGTCGGGAGGATTGACCTCGCCGTGGAAGATGATGATCCGCGCATCAGCGGGCACGAACGGGTGAGCCCAATAGTTGGCGGGCCAGCGCGGAATGCAGTGGTACTTATAGCTCGCGCACCATTTCGCCGGCCAGTAGCCGAGCCGCCCCTGGCGGTGCAGCACGTCGGACAGGAAAGCCTGTTCGTTGCGAAACCTGGCCCGCACCGCCTCGACGTTCCGGCGGAATTCTTCGAGCACCTCGGGGTGCGCGCCGAGCCTGAAGCGGTAGACCGAAGAATTGCCGGTGACCCGCCAGGGCCGCTTCCAGTCGTGAATGATCAGGAACTCGCCGGGATATTCGAAGAACGGGTCGATCCGATCGACGATCACGACGTCGAGATCGAGAAAGAGCGCGGTGCCGCGCAAACCATGGAGATCGGACGTAAAGGTGGTGAGCTTCTTCCAGCCACGTTCCGGACTGCCGTCGGGCAGGGCCAGGGTCGGAATCGGCAGGCAGGTCACTTCCGGGCGCACCCCGCGGTCGTCGTCGGTCAGGCAGACGAACTGGAAATCACCCGCCAGTTGCCGGCGCACCATCGCATAGAGCCGATTGACGTATTCGGGACCGTACTTGGTGCCCCACTTCATGCACAGGATGACCCGCTGCTCGCTCAAGCCGCCTCCAGGATCTGCTCCAGGACCTGGGCAATGCCCACGCGCCAGTCGGGCAACACGAGACCGAAGGTGCTGCGCAGGGCGCTGGTATCGAGCCGGGAATTGGGGCCACGACGCGCCGCTGCCGGGTACTGCGCGGTCGTGATCGCTGCGATCGCCTCCGGCGCGAGCCGCAGCTCACGGCCCGCGGCCCGGGCCGCCCCGACCACGGTCTGCGCCAGTTCGTGCCAGTTGGTTTCACGGCCCGCGGCCAGGTGGTAGAGCCCGAACGGAAAGTCGCTCGGGCCGGCGTTGGCGCCGCCCCTTGCGCCAGTCGCGCCGACCGTGCGCAGGTAGCGGCCCAGCAGTTGGGCGGTGACGTCGGCCACCAGCGCCGCGGAAGTCGGCGCGCCCCACTGGTCGGCAACCACCTGCAGGCGATCGCGCTGGGCGGCGAGCCGCAGGATGGTCTTGGCAAAGTTCGCGCCGTGGGCCCCGATCACCCAGCTGGTGCGCAGCGTCAGGTAGGCGGCACCGCTGGCCGCCACCGCGCGCTCACCGGCCAGCTTGCTGCGGCCATAGGCGTTGATCGGGTTGGGCTGGTCGATCTCGGTGTGGAAACCGTTCTTGGAGCCGTCGAAGACGTAATCGGTGGAGTACTGGACCATCAGCGCACCGGTGCGCGCTGCTTCCTCGGCGAAGATCTGCGGCGCGCGCGCATTGATCGCCTGGACCAACTCGGGCTCGCTCTCGGCCCGATCGACCGCGGTGTAGGCCGCCGGGTTGACGATGATCTGCGGGGCGACCTCGCGCACCGTGCGGCGCACTGCCGCTTCGTCGCCCAGGTCGCAATCGCCGACATCGACGGCGGTGATCGTACCTAGCGGGGCGAGCGCGCGGCGCAGCTCGAAACCGACCTGGCCGTTGCAGCCGGTAATCAGGATGCGCGCCGGCTGTGCGCTCACGACGCCGCTCCGGTGCCGATGCGATCGAGCCGGTAGGCGCCGCTCAGCACCCGCTGCCACCAGGGCTCGTGCTCGAGATACCAGCGCACGGTCTTGCGCAGCCCGGAGTCAAGGGTTTCGTCCGGCCGCCAGCCCAGTTCGCGCCAGATCTTGCCGGCGTCGATGGCGTAGCGTGCGTCGTGTCCCGGACGGTCGGTCACGAACGTGATCAGGTCGCGATAGTGAGCTATCCCGGGCGCCTTTTGCGCCGGCGCGAGTTCCTCGAGCAGCGCGCAAATGGCCTCGACGACGTCGATATTGCGTTGCTCGTTGTGGCCGCCGATGTTGTAGGTCTCGCCGACGGCGCCCCGCGCCAGCACCTCGGTGAGGGCGCGGGCATGATCGTCGACGTAGAGCCAGTCGCGCACCTGCTGGCCGTTGCCGTAGACCGGCAGCGGCTTGCCGTGCAGCGCATTGAGGATTACGTGCGGTATTAGCTTTTCCGGAAAGTGGTACGGCCCGTAGTTGTTCGAGCAGTTGGTCACCAGGGTCGGCAGGCCGTAGGTCCGCTGCCAGGCTCTCACCAGATGATCGCTGGCCGCCTTGCTGGCCGAATAGGGGCTGCTCGGGGCATAGGGCGTGTCTTCGGTGAACAGGTCATCGGTGCCGTGGAGGTCGCCGTAAACCTCGTCGGTGCTGACATGGTGGAAGCGAAATCCCGCCCGGCGCTCACCGGTGATCGCGCTCCAGTAGCCGCGCGCCGCCTCGAGCAGCGTGTAGGTGCCGACCACGTTGGTCCGGATGAAGTCACCCGGGCCGTCGATCGAGCGATCGACGTGGCTCTCGGCCGCCAGGTGCATCACCGCGTCGGGCTGGTGGCGGGCGAACGCGTCATCCAGCAACGCCCGCTCGGCGATGTCGATGCACTCGAAGGCGTAGCGCGAATCGGCGCTGACTTCGGCGAGCGACTCGAGATTGCCGGCGTAGGTGAGCTTGTCGACGTTGACTACCGTGTGAGCAGTGGACCGAATGAGGTGGCGGATGACCGCGCTGCCGATGAATCCGGCGCCCCCCGTTACCAGAATTTTCATTGACAGCCTCGCCACGCGCGCCGGGTGCGTTCAGCCACGCTCCAGTTCCTCGCTGCGCAAAGGTGCGTAGGAGTCCCAGCGGTTGCAGCCCGGACACTGCCAGTAGAAGCGGCGCGCCTTGAAACCGCAATGCCCGCACTGGTAGCGCGACAGGCGCCGCACCTGCGCACGCAACAGGACCCGCGTCAACTCGTACTCGCCGCGTTCGGTCTCGCTCGGTTCGGCGGCCAGCCGCAACTCGGTCAGCCGGTCGTAGCCCAGGATCGAGGGCGCGGCCTGGAGTGCGCCCCGGCCCCACTCGAGCGCTGCCTTGGCACCGTCGCGCTTGGCCCGGGCGTCGAGGATGGCGCCGAAGATGTCAACCGAGGGATGCCGGGCGGCAATCGCTTCCAGCTGTTCGAGCGCCTCGGCAAGCCGGCCGAGCGTCTCGTGCGCGGCAACGAACTCGCGCGCGACCAGAGCCAGGTAGGCCGGGCCGACTTGTGCCATCGTTTGCCAGGCGGCCAGGGTGGCGGCCGGGTCAGACTCGATTTCTCCCAACTGGCCCAGCAGCAGCCAGGAACGGGGATGGGCGGCATCGGCACTGCGGGCGGCGTCGATCGCGGCCCGCGCCTGGGCGAGATGATGAGCGCGCTGGTCGGGCTCGCTGGTGCAGCGTTCGAGCGCCGCCTGGGCCAGTTCGCAGTAACAGTGGGCGATCTCGCTCGCGCGATCGACGCCCTCTGCCAGCTGCGATTGCTGCGCCAGCTCGATCGCCAGCGGCCAGTCGCGCACGCTCTGGGCGATCTGCAGCCGCTGGACCAGGGCGCGCGCGCCGAAGGAAGAACCGGCGAGGCGCTGGAAGGTTTCGTCGGCCCGGTCGATCAAGCCGGCCTTGAGGTAGTCCTGGCCGAGTTCGTGGAGTGCCTTGACACGCTGCTCGGCGTCGAGATCGCTGCGCCCGATCAGGTTCTGGTGGACGCGGATCGCACGGTCGGTCTCGCCGCGGTTGCGGAACAGCTTGCCCAGCGCGAAGTGCAGCGCCACGGTCTCTGGCTCCAGGCGGACGATGTTGACGAACTCGTCGATCGCCTGCTCGTGCTGCTCGTCGAGCAGTAAGTTCAGCCCCCGGAAGTACGCCGCCGGCAGCGCGTCGGTGCGCGCCTGGGCCGAGCGACTTTCAAGCCTCGCCGCCAACCATCCAGCGCCAAAACTCAGCGGTACCGCTACCAACCACCAGAGGTCGGAGTCCATGCCGACCGGTCAGCCGCCCAGACTTACCGGCGGAATCGCCATGTCCGCCGGGCGTTCGGCCGGCGCCGACTGGGCGCGCATGGCGAGCTTGATTTCCTTGCGCAGGCGCGAAATCTCGCGACGGTTCCTGAAATAGGTTGGCACGGTGACGAGCAGGCCGATCACCACCCCGACAGCGAAGAACACCAGCAGGAAGATCACCAGTGGCGCGCTCCAGACCGCGTCCTTGCCGACCGGCAGGAAGTGCAATTCGGTCGTGGCCGTATTGGAAACCGCGAAACCCAGCGCCAGCACGAACAGCGCCAGGTTGAATATCCAGGTCAGCAAACGCATCGTTCCCTCCAATGGGGTGTCCGATCGTTCAAAGTGTTGCGGCTTTCGGCTGTGAGTCGACGCGTTCGCGCAAATCCTTGCCCGGCTTGAAATGTGGGACCCGCTTCTCGGGCACCATCACCTTCTCGCCCGACTTCGGATTGCGCCCCACCCGCGGTGGCCGGCGCGACAGCGCGAAGCTGCCAAAGCCACGAATCTCGATGCGGTGGCCATCGCTCAGGGTCCTGGCCATCGCATCGAGGATAGTCCTTACTGCAAACTCGGCATCCTTGGTCACCAGCTGCGGGTAGTGCTCGGCAAGCCGGACGATCAACTCCGATTTGGTCATCGTTGGAGACTCGCTCCCGTCGACCATCGTTTCGAAATTGTCGCCCATGGCTTGTCGCTCCCTTCCCGCCGCTGGATTCCGCCCTACTTCGAGTTGTCGCCGCCGCCGTCGAGCTTGGCCCGCAGCAGAGCACCGAGGTTGGTGGTCCCGCTGGAAGCTCCGCTCTCGGCCTGGAGGCGCTGCATCGACTCTGCCGTTTCGGCATTATCCTTCGCCTTGAGCGAAAGACTGACCGAACGGCTCTTGCGGTCGATGTTGATCACCATGACCTCGACTTCCGTTCCTTCCTTCAGGTGGTTGCGGGCATCCTCGACCCGGTCACGCGAGATCTCGGAAGCACGCAGATAACCTTCGACGTCGCCATCGAGGTTGACCACGGCGCCCTTGGCATCAACCGCACCGACGACGCCGTGAACGATCGCACCCTTGTCGTGCATCGCGACGTAGTTGTTGAACGGATCGCCGTCGAGCTGCTTGATGCCCAGCGAGATGCGCTCGCGCTCGGTGTCGATCGCCAGCACCACCGCGGCCACTTCGTCACCCTTCTTGAAGTCGCGCACGGCTTCTTCACCCGGCTTGTTCCAGGAAAGGTCCGAGAGGTGAACCAGGCCGTCGATGCCACCGGCCAGGCCGAGGAACACGCCGAAATCGGTGATCGACTTGATCGTGCCTTCGACCTTGTCGCCCTTGCGATGGTTGTCGGCAAACTCTTCCCACGGATTCTGGCGGCACTGCTTCATGCCCAGCGAGATGCGGCGACGATCCTCGTCGATCTCGAGAACCATGACCTCGACCTCGTCGTTGAGCGCCACGACCTTGCCGGGATTGACGTTCTTGTTGGTCCAGTCCATCTCCGAAACATGCACCAGGCCTTCGATGCCCGGCTCGATCTCGACGAATGCGCCGTAATCGGTAATGTTGGTGACCTTGCCGAACATCCGCGTGCCCTGCGGATAACGCCGCCTGATGCCAACCCACGGATCGTCGCCCAGCTGCTTGATGCCCAGCGAGACGCGGTTCTTCTCCTGGTCGAACTTGAGCACTTTGGTGCTCAGCTCCTGGCCGACCTGCACCACCTCGGAGGGGTGACGGACGCGCCGCCATGCCATGTCGGTGATGTGCAGCAAACCATCGATGCCGCCGAGGTCGACGAATGCACCGTAGTCGGTGATGTTCTTGACCACGCCATTGACGATCGCGCCTTCTTGCAGGCTCTCGAGCAGCTTTTCGCGATCCTCGGACTGGCCGATCTCGATCACGGCACGGCGCGACAGCACCACGTTGTTGCGCTTGCGGTCGAGCTTGATGACCTTGAATTCGAAGGTCTTGCCTTCGTACGGGGTCGTATCCTTGACCGGACGGGTGTCGATCAGCGAACCCGGCAGGAAGGCGCGGATCCCGTTGGTCATCACAGTAAGGCCACCCTTGACCTTGCCGGTAATCGTTCCTTCAATGACAGCGCCTTCCTCGAGAGCTTGCTCGAGGCTGATCCACGCCGTCAGGCGCTTGGCACGATCACGTGAAAGCCGCGTTTCGCCGTAGCCGTCCTCGATCGCATCGATCGCCACGGGCACGAAATCGCCTACTTTGACATCCAGTTCGCCGCGATCGTCATGGAATTCCTCGATCGGGATAAAGCTTTCCGACTTGAGCCCGGCGTTGACGACAACGTGGTTGCGGTCTATGCGCAGTACTTCAGCGGTGATCACTTCGCCGGTACGCATCTCCTGACGGGATAGCGACTCCTCGAACAATGCTGCGAAGCTTTCAGGTTGGGGTTGGTTAAGAGTTGGGGTAGACAATTCGTTGTTTCCAAAGTTCTCGCCGGGTCTTGGCTCCAGCCGGAAACGTTCCGGTTGCTGCAACCCAGCGGAGTTGCGGTTATGTCCGTCACTCTCGTGCCGGACCCCTGGTAATGACCAAGACAGTCAACCCGCCGCCGCGCCCGTTGGGTACGGTGCGCGGTGACCAGTTTTCGGTCTCAGCCGTTGCGCCGGCGGTGCTCCTGCACGATACGCTCGAGCACTTCCTCGATCGTCATCTGCGTCGAATCGACCACCAACGCCTCTTGCGCGGATCTGAGCGGCGCGAGTGCCCGATTGGTGTCCCGGGCGTCGCGCTCGCAAAGCTCCTGCAAAAGGCTTGGAAGGTTAGCAGAAAAACCCTTTTCTATCAACTGTTTATGGCGCCTCCGGGCACGGCAATCGACGCTCGCGGTCAGGAACACCTTGAGGTCCGCATCCGGGAACACCACGGTGCCCATGTCGCGGCCGTCGGCCACCAGGCCCGGCCAGCGCCTGAAACCGCGCTGCAACACTCCCAGCGCTTCGCGCACCGCTCCGATGGTCGCAATTTGCGACGCGGCGCTACCGACCTCCTGGCGGCGAATATGGTCGCCGACGTCCTGGCCGCCGAGCAGAATACGTTCCCCGGCAAAGCTCACCGGCAGCTCGCGCGCCAGCGCGGCAAGTCCGCCCTCGTCGTCGAGCGCGATGCCGGCGCGCAACGCGGCCAGCGCCGTGACCCGGTAGAGCGCCCCGGAATCCAGATAGTGCCAGCCCAGGAGCTGAGCGACGCGGCGCGCGATCTCGCCCTTGCCCGAAGCCGTCGGTCCGTCGATCGCAATCACCGGGGCGGCAGCCGCCCCATTCCTGATCCCAGCTCCGGCCGCGGCCGACCCGGTCACCGCCCGGCCCTCAAGCTCACCGCCAGCCCGCAGCCCTGGGCCAGCGCCACGAAGCCCGGAAACGAGGTCGCGACGTTGGCGGTATCGCCGATCTCGATGGCGCCGCTGCCGCGCAACGCTGCCAGCGACAGCGCCATCGCGATGCGGTGATCACCGTGCGAAGCCACCTGAGCGGCGCCAAACGGGGCGAGTTCGTCACCACGGCCATCGATCTCCATGCCGTCGGGGGTCGGCCGGACGCGCGCGCCCAGCGCCGCCAGGCCGTCGGCCATCACTGCGATCCGGTCGGATTCCTTGACCCGCAATTCCTCGGCGCCAGTGATCACGGTGCGCCCGCGGGCGCAGGCCGCGGCCACGAACAGGGCCGGAAACTCATCGATCGCCAGCGGCACCAGTTCGGGCGGCACGGCGATGCCGCGCAACTGCGCGCCGCGCACCCGCAGGTCCGCGACCGGCTCGCCACCCACCTCGCGCTCGCGCTCGAGGATGATGTCGGCGCCCATCGCGCGCAGGATGTCGATCACTCCGGTGCGGGTGGGATTGATGCCGACGTGCTCGAGCGTCAGGTCGGAACCCGCGGCAATCGTGGCCCCGACGAGAAAGAACGCGGCCGAGGAAATATCGCCGGGGACGTCGATCTCGGTGGCCCGCAGACGCTGGCCACCGCGCATCCGCGCCCACGGGCCGTCGCGTGTCAGGCTCACGCCGAAGCCGCCCAGCATGCGCTCGGTGTGGTCGCGGGTCGGCGCCGGCTCGTGCACCTCGGTAAGGCCTTCGGCGTAGAGCCCGGCGAGCAGCAGCGCCGACTTGACCTGGGCGCTGGCCACCGGCATTTCGTAGCGAATCGCCCGCAACTTGCCCGGCGCCGGAAAGATCCGCACCGGCGGGCAGCCTTCGTTGGTCTCGATGCGCGCACCCATGGCGGCCAGCGGCTCGGTGACTCGGCGCATCGGGCGCCGGGCCAGGCTCTCGTCGCCCACCAGCACGCTCTCGAAGCGCTGGCCGCTCAGCAGTCCGATCAACAGCCGCATGGCGGTGCCGGCGTTGCCGCAGTCGATCACTCCGGGCGCGGGGCGCAGGCCGTCGACCCCGACTCCGTGGACTTCCAGCCGGCCCTCATCGGGGCCGTCGATCCGCACCCCGAGAGCGAGCAGCGCGTCGCGGGTCGAGAGGGCATCGGCGCCCTCGAGAAAACCCGACACCCGGGTCACGCCGTCGGCCAGCGCCCCCAGGATCACCGAGCGATGCGAGATCGACTTGTCACCGGGCACGCGCAGCCGGCCCATGAGGCGGCCGCCCGGTTCGACGTGAAAGCTTTGCTTGGCGGGGGAATTCATGGCGCGCGCTCGTTGCGGGGTTGAGCCATCATTTTACCCGGCGACCCCGCCCGGCGGCGCACCGCGGCCCGGGTCCGGGGTCGATTCAGTCGACCTGGCGACGCCAGCGCGCGCCCCGCTCGAAGACCTCGACCAGGCGTTCGCGATCAGCCGCGGCGATCGCCCCGACGACCAGCGCCAGCGATTCCTCGAAGCGCGCCGCACATTCCAGGACGGCGTCGCGGTTGTCGAGCACGATGTCGGCCCAGAGCTGCGCCGATGAAGCGCCGATCCGGGTGGTATCGCGCAGTCCCGCACCGCTGAACTCGGCCGCCAGTTGGGCGTGCTCGCCCGAGGCGATGGCCGCCGAGAGCGCAAAAACGAGGGCGTGCGGCCAGTGCGAAAACTCGGCAAAGAGCGCGTCGTGCACCTCGGCATCCATGGTCTGCACTCGCGCGCCGAGCGCGGTCAGTAACCCGGCAAGCCGCAATGCGAGGCGGCGTTGCGCCTCATCGACCGGGCACAACAGCCAGAGACGGTTGGCAAACAGGTCGGCACGCGCCGCGCCTGGTCCGCTGCGCTCCGAGCCGGCGATCGGGTGGCCCGGGACATAGCGCTCGAAGGCCGGTCCCAAGGCGCTGCGCGCCGCGGCGATGACGCTCGACTTGGTGCTGGCGCAGTCGGTGATCAAGGCGTGCTCGCCTGCGGAGCTCGCCACCTGCGCGAACACTTCCGGCATCGCCGGCACCGGATTGGCCAGCACGATCAGGTCGGCGCCGGCGCAGGCTTCGGCCACGCTCGCGGCCGCTTCATCGAGCAGGCCATGGGTGCGGGCCACGTGGGCGTCGTCGCCCGGCGAGTAACCGACCACCTTGGTGGCCAGCGCGCGCGCGCGC
>JAHYJF010000401.1 GCA_019428955.1 Burkholderiaceae bacterium | reverse complement strand
TTTCGAATTCACCACCCTGGCGATCCTGGCGCTGTTCCAGCAGGAAGGCCCCGACGTGGTGATCCTTGAGGTGGGGCTGGGAGGAAGGCTCGACGCGGTCAACGTGATCGACCCCGACTGCGCGATCGTGACCTGCATCGCAATCGACCATGAGGCCTTCCTCGGGGACACCAGGGAAACGATCGGTTGGGAGAAGGCCCACATCTTCCGGCCCGGCCGCCCGGCGCTGTGCGTCGACGAGCGGCCGCCGGCAAGCCTCACCGAATACGCTGCCCGAATCGGGGCCCCGCTGCAGCTCATCGGCAGGGATTTCGGCTTCGCCGTGCAGGGCGGGACCTGGAGTTGCTGGGGCGCGGGGTGGCGCCACGACCATCTGCCTTTGCCGGAATTGCGTGGCACGAACCAGGTTGCCAACGCTACCGGCGCGATTGCCGCGCTCGAGGCCCTGGGCGCAGCCGCGCCCAGGGGCAAGTCTGGCGTCCACCCCCATTGCGATCGAGTGGCGCTCGAGCGTGGCCTGCGCGCGGCCCGGCTGGCAGGGCGGTTCCAGGTGCTAGCGAGCGCCCCGGTAGTGGTGCTGGATGTGGCGCACAACCCGCATGCCAGTGCGCAGCTGGCGCGCAATCTCGCGGAGCAGGGCTGTGCCGGGGCGACCATGGCGGTATTCGGGATCATGGCCGACAAGGACCTGGCCGGCGTGCTCTCGCCCCTGCTGGCCCGGATTAGTCGCTGGTTCGTGGTCGCGCTGCCGGGGGAGCGGGCAGCCCCGGCCGCCGCGCTGGCGCAGGAAATCGTGGCTCGGGCAGGGGGCGCCGGGGCGCCATTGCCTGGCGCTGATCACCACTCGGGCGGCAACGAGCAGGTGGTGATCTCGACTCATCCCAGCCCGCGCGCTGGACTTGCTGCGGCGCGGCAAGTAGCTGGACCCGATGATAGAATCGTGGTGTTCGGTTCTTTCCTGACCGTGGCCAACATCCTTGCCGAGCGCGAATTGTCATCAGACGCGGACGCCAACTCATATGACCAAACGCGCCCCAGATAACTTGGCGTCCGATCCCGATCTCGACGAGAAGAAGCGCGCGCGCCGGCGACTGCTCGGTGCCGTCGTGCTGGCGCTGCTGGCGGCAGTGCTGCTGCCGCTGTTCCTCGATTCCGAACCCCGCAAACCGGTCCAGGAAGTCCAGGTCGAGATCCAGCCGAGAGAACCGTCTCGGGTCGAGCCCCAAGCGCAGCCGGAAGCCGGCACCGCCGCGAGCGGCGCCGCGCCGGTAGCCGAGGCACCATCGGCCCAGCCGGAAGCGGCGCCAGACAAGACCGATCCGGAGCCGGCGAACGCGCCAGCCAGCGAAGCCAAGGCACCTGAGATCACTTCCAAGACCAAGCCCGCGGGGGCGGTGAACGCGGACACCAGCGAGGTCGATCGCAAGCATGGCGGCGAGCCGGCCAAGGCAGCGTTGGCGGCTGCCAAACCGGGCGCGGCAGCGCCGAAGGCGAGCACCGACGGCGGGTCGCCGGAGCGCCCTTTTGCGGTCCAGATTGGCGCCTTCGCCAGCGACAAGGGCGCCAGGGAGCAGCTCGCGCGGGCCCGCAAGACCGGGTTGAAGGCCTATACCGAGCGCATCGAAACCTCCCAGGGCACACGAATCCGCGTCCGGGTCGGTCCGTTCAAGACCCGGGAGGAGGCTGAGAAGGCCCGGGTGCGGCTCAAGGTGGCCGGCATCGACTCGGCAATCATCGCCCCCTGACGCGATGGATTTCGGATCCCTGACCGGCTGGGACTATCTGCTGGCAATAGTTCTCGGAATCTCGGTGCTGATCGGCCTGATTCGCGGCATGATCAGGACAGTGTTCGCGCTCGGCGCCTGGGTGGTCGCGCTGCTCGGGGCTCCACTGCTGGCGCCGCTGGCCATCGAATACAGCGGTTTCCAGGACAGATCATGGATGATGGTGATCCTGGTATTTATCGTGTTGTTCGTACTGGTGCGGCTGCTCGGTGCGCTGGTGAGCAAGGCGATCAACGGCATCGGGCTGGGTGGCGCCGATCGGCTCGCTGGCGGGCTTTTTGGTGTCCTGCGGGCCCTGGTGCTGGTGGCGCTGCTGGTCGCCGCGGCGCGGCTGACCGGAATGGACCGGGACCAGTCCTGGCAGAAGGCCTATTCACGGCCAGTGCTCGACGCGATCGCCGACGTGATTGATCCGTACCTGGCGGCGCAGCCTGAGCGCCAGATCAGGCTCCACGAGCCGGTCAGACCGGACCGGCGCGGGCTGCCGGACCGAATCGAGGAGGTGTAGGGGCGATGTGTGGAATCCTGGGCATAGTCGCTAAGGGGCCGGTCAATCAGTTGCTCTATGACGGGTTGCTGCTGTTGCAGCACCGGGGACAGGATGCCGCGGGCATCGCGACCTGCGCGGCCAACACCTTTCACATGCAAAAGGGCAATGGCCTGGTGCGCGACGTCTTTCGCACCCGCAACATGCGTGCCCTCACCGGCAATTCCGGCATTGCCCACGTCCGCTACCCGACCGCCGGTTCGGCCTCGAGTTCGGAGGAAGCGCAGCCGTTCTATGTCAATGCGCCCTTTGGCCTGACGCTCGCCCACAACGGCAATCTCACCAATTCGGCGCAGTTGAGCATCGAGATGTTCCG
>JAHYJF010000028.1 GCA_019428955.1 Burkholderiaceae bacterium | reverse complement strand
GCTTGATCCTGCCAATCATATCCATGGTGATCACCCCTCAAACTCCGCTGCGTAAGAAAGCAGCAGGGTAGGCTGAACACCCGGCTCAGTTTTAGGTCGGCACAACCCTCAAAAGTGGCTCAGTTTTAGGTCGGCGACAACACCCGCAAAAACTCATCCCCGATGCTAATTGGGTGTAAGTGGGTGTCTTAATGGATGTAGCTCGAAATTGGGTGTAAATGGGTGTAATATTGGTTCATGCTGCGAACCGACACCATCCAGATCACCCCCGAGATCCTCAGTCTCATCGCCAGGATCGACGAGTTCAAGGGCGCCTGGCGCGCCCTGGGCACGCTCGCGCCTGACCGCCTGTCGGCCCTGCGCCGCGTGGCCACCATCGAGAGCATCGGCTCCTCCACCCGCATAGAGGGCAGCGAGCTGTCCGACCGGGAAGTGGAGCAACTGCTGTCGAACCTGGAGATCGACTCCTTCGCCACCCGCGACGAGCAGGAAGTGGCCGGCTACGCCGAGCTGATGGACCTAGTGTTCTCGTCCTGGCAGGACATACCGTTCACTGAGAACCACATCAAACAGTTGCACCAGATCCTTCTACGTTACAGCGAAAAGGACACCTGGCATCGCGGCAACTACAAGACCAACTCGAACAGTGTCGCCGCCTTCGACGAAACCGGCGCACAGATCGGCATCGTGTTTCAGACGGCGTCGCCCTTCGATACGCCCCGCCTGATGACGGAGCTGGTCGCATGGGTGAACCAGGAACGCGAGACGGCCCGGTTGCATCCACTGCTGATCATCGCCCTGTGCGTCGTCGTGTTTCTGGAGATCCATCCCTTCCAGGACGGCAACGGGCGCCTCTCCCGGGTGCTGACCACGCTCCTGCTCCTCCAGGCCGGTTACGCCTACGTGCCGTACAGCTCGCTGGAGAGTGTGGTCGAGCAGAGCAAGGAAGCCTATTACTTGGCGCTCCGGCAAACGCAGGGCACGATCCGCACGGAGGCACCCAATTGGCAGCCATGGCTGGTTTTTTTCCTGCGTTCTCTGTCCGAGCAGGTTCGGCGCCTGGAAAAGAAGGTCGAGCGCGAGAAGATCGTGCTGGCGGCCATGCCGGAACTGCAGCTACAGATCGTCGAGTTCGCCCGCGAGCACGGCCGCGTCACCATCGGCGAGGCCATCAAACTAACCGGGGCCAGCCGCAATACGCTGAAGCAGCATTTCCGGGCGCTGGTCGAACGCGGCACGCTTGACCAGCACGGCAGTGGCCGGGGAGTCTGGTACGGCCTGCGCTGAGGACTGCGGGACGCGGGTTTGATTCCGCGTTTGGAATTGAACTGGCCCCGGAAAGCAGACGAGGTTGAGCGGCCTTTCCGGCCACCAATACATAAAGGTCGACCGTTCTCGGTTGGCCTTTTTTCTTGCGCACTCCCGCGTATTCGCAAGGACTCCTGCGGATTCCTGCGGACTTCCTACCCCGACCGTCTTGGCCACCGCGGGCCCCATTTCGCTCTCTCCCGGCCGTTTTTCTCTCCGGCCTCGCTCCCCGACGAAGGGGCGAAGTCCGCAAAGGCCGCGATTCAGGGCCATACGAATCAACAGGTTACTCGCGGACGAATCAAGCGGTTGATTTTGAGCATCGGCAGGCGGAGGAACCACGCCCCAATTCGGAGAGTGGAGAGTCAACACGAACTGTAGCCCTTCCCTAAAAACCAGTTGCGTAAAATTCACGCGTATACGACGGCTCGGTTTGTTCCGTGAATCAGCATCTCGATCGATTCCCCTTGGATGTTGTCAAGCTCATGAATCCGATTCGAGTTGGCAGTGGCCCACGCTTTCGGCCTTGTGAAGCATCAAAAACGCGTCAACGATTCGGTTCGCATGATCAGAGACGCCATCTTCCCTGTACCGAGCGGCTTCGCCATACATCATGCGCACGAGATCCATGCCCATGAGCATGCCGAGCAGCAGTTCGGCGCTGTAAGCAGGGTCAGGGAAGTGCGCAAGCCCTGCCCGGTGGGCATCCCTCATCCATCGCTCGAGTGTTTGCACCGTCGTATCAGTGCCGCTGGAATGAATCCGGTTTAGCGTATCGGCCTGCAGCGCGGGAATTCCGCCTATGACGCGCATAAAATCCCGGTGCTCGTCCGAAGTGAGAAACAACAAGATGTCGCGCGCGAATCGTGCGAGGGTGTCGCGAACTCCCGCGATGTTTTCCGGCACGACCGAGAGCCCGGCAGCGATTCGCCCGGCTTGCCGGAGTACGACCGCTTCGATCAATGCGTCCCGGCTGGGGTGGCGCGCGTAGACGGTGACCTTGGACACGCCGGCCTTGCGCGCGACCGCCTCGACCGAAAACCCCGCCGGCCCCTGCGTAAAAAGCAGATGGTGCGCAGCCTCAAGGATGTCCTCGTCCTTGCTGTGGTCGGTCGGTCGACCGGCAGATGAGGGGTTCATTTGAGCGTTGCCTCCTTGACTGAATGGCGATACTGTACGATGGCGTTCAATAATAACCGAGTCGACCATGATGAAGACACGCTTTCTTTCACTGCTTGCTGCAACAATGCTTGCCGGATGTATGGGGCAAGAGGATATGGGCACCCAGGCCACCGAGTCTGCGCCCTGGGTCAGAACAGTCAAAATCGCCCCCGATGGCGCCTCGACCGTCACCCTGACGGGCACGGTCCGGGCACGGTATGAAGTACCGGTTGCGTTTCAGATCGGCGGGCGTATCAAAGCCCGCATGGTCGATGCCGGCCAGCAAGTGACGGCGGGCCAGACACTGTTCCGGTTGGATCCACGCGATCTCGTCGAGAGCGAGCGTGCCGCCGCGGCGGCTCTGGCGAGCGCCGAGGCGGCGCTCGCCACCGCCGAGGCCGAGCTTGTGCGTCAGCGCGAGCTGGTCGCCCGTGAGTTCGTCAGCCGTCAGGCCGTGGAGCGCTTCGAGCTTGCCCGCCGTGAGGCGGCAAGCCGGCTCGAGATGGCACGCGCGCATCAGGTCCAAGCACGCAACGCGCTTGCTTACGCCCATCTTAGGGCGGAACGCGTCGGGGTGGTGCTCGATGTTCTGGGTGATCCTGGCCAAGTGGTGAACGTCGGGCAAACCGTCGCGATGCTGGCGCTGGAGGGCTCGCGCGAGGTCGAGGTGTTCCTCGCCGACGGGCGGCATGCGCCATCGAATGGCGTGGTGACTTTTGCCGACGGGACCGAAGAGCCGATCGTGCTGCGCGAGGTCGCCGGGGCCGCGGATCCGGCGAGTCGCACCTGGCGGGCGCGTTATCGCCTGCAGCGCGAGGACTCGGCCCTGCCCCTGGGCGAGGTCGTGCGCGTGCGGCTGATTTCCCGGGCGAATGCGCCAGCCAGTGTGCGCGTTCCCCTTGCGGCGCTGGACGAGCGTGGCGCCGGTGCCCGCATCTGGCGGGTGCTCGATGGTAAGGCAGAACCGGTTCCGGTCGAGGTGTTGGCGCTCGACGCCGAGCATGCCCAGGCCCGGGTCGATCTGCCGGATGACGCACACATTATCGCGCTAGGCACGCATCTGCTCACCCCGGGCATGGCGGTGCGGGAGCGCGCGCAATGAACTTTCCCAATCTTTCCGCGCTCGCCGTGCGCGAGCGCACGGTCACGCTGTTTTTCGTCATTCTCTCGGTCGTTGCCGGCTTGTATGCGTTCTTGTCGCTGGGGCGGGCGGAAGACCCCGCCTTTACCGTGCGGGTGATGGTGGTCTCGGCGCTGTGGCCGGGGGCCACGCCGGAACAGATCCAGCACCAGGTCGCCGACCGTCTCGAAAAGCGCATCCAGGATGTCGAATATCTCTACCGCATCGAGACGACGATCCGGCCCGGGCGGGCCGATTTGCAGATCGAGTTTCACGATTACACGCCGAGCGAGAAGATTTCGCAGTTGTTCTACGAGGTACGCAAGCGGATGCAGGATGAGGCACCGCGACTGCCGCAGGGGGTGATCGGCCCGATCGTGAACGACGATTTTTCGGATGTGTATTTCTCCCTGATTGCGCTGACCGCGCCGGACTTACCCATGCGGGAGCTTACCCGGGAGGCGGAATCGATCCGTGATCGCTTGCAACGGGTAGAGGGGGTGCACAAGGCCCTAGTCCTGGGCGAGCGCAGCGAGCGGCTGCTGGTCGAGTTCGACATCGACCGCCTGACCAATCTGGGCATGACGCCACAGGCCATCTTCGATGCCATCGAGGCCAACAACCGTCTGATGCCCGCCGGCCGCATGGAATTGGCCGGCCCCCGCGTATATCTGCGGGTCGATGCCGATCTGTCCGACCCGAAGAAACTTGCCGCATTACCCATTCGCGTCGGTGAGCGTCTGCTGCGATTATCGGATCTCGCCACGGTGCGCCGCGGCTACGAAGATCCGCCGAGTTACCTCGTGCGTTCGCGCGGCGAAGATGCTGTGCTGCTCGGCGTGGTCATGCGCAAGGGCGAGGACGGGCTCGCCTTTGGCGAGCGGCTTGCCCGCTTCATCGAGGCGGAACAAGGAAAACTACCGCTCGGCATGGGGCTGGCCATGCTCACCAACCAGTCCGATGCCATCGCCCAGGCGGTCGATCTTTTTCAGGTCAAGTTTCTGGTAGCGCTGGCGGTGGTCATGGGCGTCAGCATCTACGCCATCGGCTTTCGCGCCGGGCTGGTGGTCGGCATTGCGGTGCCGCTCACGCTCGGACTGACCTTCGTGTTGATGAAGATGATCGGCATCAATCTCGACCGCATCACCCTCGGCGCACTCATCATCGCGCTTGGTCTACTCGTCGATGACGCGATCATCGCCATCGAGATGATGCTGGTCAAGTTGGAGGAAGGTTGGGATCGGATAGTCGCGGCCACCCACGCCTGGAACGTGACCGCCGCGCCGATGCTGTTCGGAACGCTGGTCACAGTCGCGGGCTTCGTGCCGATCGGCTTCGCGCAGTCGGGGGTCGGGGAGTATGCGGGCAATATCTTCTGGGTGCTGGCGTTCGCGCTGGTCGTGTCCTGGCTGGTGGCAGTGACGTTTACCCCGTTTTTCGGGCTGATGCTGCTGCCGGCGGTCAAGGGTCACGCGCACGGGGCCGATCCTTACGCGACATCGTGGTACCGGCGCCTGCGCGCGCTGATCGACGCCTGCGTGCGCTACCGGAAAACCGTGGTGGCCGCCACCGTCGGCTTGCTGGTGTTGGCTGTCGTTGGGATGGCGGTTCTGGTGCAAAAGCAGTTCTTTCCGGGGTCCGACCGACCCGAGGTGTTGATCAGCGTGTATCTGCCGCAGGGCAGCGCGATTGCGGCGACCGACCCGACGACGCGCCGCATCGAGGCCATGCTCGCTGACATGCCGGAGGTCAAGACGCTCTCGGCCTATGTCGGCGCGGGTGCGCCGCGCTTTTTCATCTCGGCCAATCCCGAGCAGCCGGACCCGGCGTTCGCCAAGATCATTGTCATCGGTCACGATGCGGCGGCGCGTGAGCGCATCATTACCGCGCTCGAGGCGCAGATCGATGCCGGTGCCTTTCCCGAGGCCCGGGTGCGGGTGACCCGTCTGCTCTTCGGTCCGCCGGTGGTTTGGCCGGTGAGTTTTCGCATCATCGGTCCCGATCTGGACAAATTGCGCGACCTGGGTCACCGCCTGCGCGCGATCATGGCCGCCAACCCCCAAACGGTCGACCCGCACCTGGAGTGGGACGAACGCGCGCCGGTTCTGCGCCTGGTCATCGACAACGAACGCCTCAGCCTGTTGGGGCTCACGCCCCGGGAAGTTGCCCAGCAGTTGCAGTTCGCGCTGGACGGCCTGCCGGTCACCGAGGTCCGGCAGGACATCCGCACCGTCGAAGTCCGTGCGCGGGGTGCGCGTGTGCAGGGATTGACGCTGCCGGAGGTCCGGAATCAGGCAGGTCGCAAGCTGCCGATCGAGTCGATCGGCACGCTGGTCGTGGACTACGAAGAACCCGTGATCAAACGCTATAACCGCGAACGTTTCCTTGCCGTACACTCGGACATCCGGGGCGCGCAAGCGCCGGATGTGACCATGGCCGTGTGGCGCGAGATGGCCGACCTGCGTGACAGCTTGCCCGAGGGCTACCGTATCGAAATCGGCGGTTCGGTGGAGCAATCGGGCAAGGCGGACGCCTCGATCCAGAAGCTGCAACCGCTCATGGTCGCGTTGATGCTGATCTTCATCATGCTCCAGATGCGCACATTCTCGGGTACCTTCATCGTCGTGGCGACTGCCCCGCTGGGGCTGATCGGCGCAGTCGCCGCGCTGTTGCTGTTCCAGCAACCATTTGGTTTCGTGGCACTGCTGGGCCTCATCGGTCTGGCGGGTATTCTGATGCGCAACACGATGATTCTCACCCAGCAGGTGCAGGACAATCTCGAAGAGGGCATACAACCCTGGCCGGCCGTAGTCGAAGCGGCGGTGCGACGTGCCCGGCCGGTCGTGCTGACCGCCCTGGCAGCGGTATTCGCTTTCGTACCGCTCACATTCGACAGCTTCTGGGGGCCGCTCGCCTATGTGCTGATCGGGGGCGTGGCCGCTGGCACCGCCATCACGCTGCTGTTCGTGCCGGCACTTTATGCGCTTTGGTATCGGCTTGAAGAGCGGCCCTCATGATCGGTGTGCTGCATCACCCACTTGCCAGAACCACAGGAAATCCGGCGCGTACCACATGGCCAAAGCAGAGTCTGCCGGTTGCTGTGTTTTGTGACCGCTCAACTCGGTTACCTGCCGGATAAGTGAGGTGTGAGCGAATGACTATTCCGGGTCTAGAGCCACTACACGTCACTTAAAGATCCGAATCGTCTGATTGATGAACACTGCCTGCGGTGGCTTGGTGTGACATCTTCGAAGTGGCCAGTTGCTCATCTTGCGCTTGACGCCGCGCAGGTTGCGCCGCCCGCTGCGGCAGGCGAGGCGCTCTTGCAGGATCTCCTGGAGCACTCGCTCATGAAGGGCTTTCCTGTGCGCAGGGGGGAATAGCGTTGAAGGCGGGGAGTTTGCGCCGCACGACGCGCACGGCGTGGATGAAGGACAGACGGTCGGGATCCAGCTCGGCGCTCAACGCCGCCTCGTGCATGAGGGCACGCACCGCGAAGTGGGCCATCAGCAGCCCGTAGAACTCCTGGCGCACCAAGTCAGGGGTCTTGCTGCGCAAGACGATCTTGGCGCCACGCAAGTGGGTCTTGAGCTCGTCCAGCGCGGTCTCGATTTCCCAGCGCTCGTGGTAGAGCGCAGCCAGCTCCGGGGCCGGGGCCTGTTGCGGGTCGAGCACGCTGGTGAGCAGGCGATAGATCGGCGCGGCATCGGCCACCCCGTGCAGGGAGTACTCGATGACGCGCACGCGAATCGCGTTGGTCCGCTGTCTTCTGTCCTTCTCGCCGGGATAGATGGAGCTCAGATAGGAGCCGTCGGCCAGGCGCTCGTCACACGCCAGGACGGCATTGCGCTTGATCCTCCACAGCAGCTGCGCCTTCGTGGCCCGTGCCTGGCGCCACATCTCGTAGCCGAAGAATCCCCGGTCAGCCAGGCACAGCATCCCACTGTCCAGGGCGCTGAGCACCTCCTTGGCCAGCGTGTTCTCGCCCGTGGCATAGGGGGCCATGCGCGTGCCAAACAGCACGTGCGTGCCGCTCTCGACCAGGGAGACGAAGCGAAACTGCGGGTAGGCACTGCTGCCCCGGCTGGCGCCGGGGCGGCCGAAGGCGACGTCGTTGGACTGCTCGTCGGCCACATCCATCGTGCTGCCGTCCAGGCTCACCAGGCGCCACGGGCCGTACCACGCGCCGCGCGTGCTCGCCACCGCGATGGGCTTGACGAGTTCATCGTGCAGTTGCGCCAGCGGCTCCCATCCCAACCGAGTGCGCGCCTGCGAGATCCCCGAGTGGCCCGCCACCCGGGGCGTGAGCGCCGGGTCCATTAGCCACTCCAGCCCTTCGAGCAGGCACCTCAATACCTCACGGTAGGACGACTGCATGTACAGCGCCAAAGCGATGGCGTAGTAGACGACCACGTGCGCCGGCAGGTCCCTCTCGCGCTGGCTGGCCTTGCCAGTCGAAGCGAGAACCGCGCGCACTCGCGCCAGCGGAAATGTCTTGGTGATCACGCCCAGGCTGACGTAGTCGCTGATTCGACTGCCTTCGGGAAGTCTCGCAAGCGTGCGGGCCATAGCCGTTTCTCCTGCCACGAAAAATGACAGGATATATAAAAATGGCCGTTAAGTGACGTGTATTGCGGCTAGGCGCCATGCTCAAGCCTGGTGGCTGGCTGACGGTGATGACGATGTTCCAGACAGAAGACGCCGCCTTTGCCCGCTGGCAATACCGCCGCGATCCCACGCAGGTAGTTTTTTATCGCGAGACGACGTTTCGAGTCATTGCCAGACTTCACCACTGGCGCTGCGAAATACCTTGCGTCAACGTGGCATTGCTGTCCAAGCCGCGGCTGAAGAGCGCCCCCCCTCAGCGTAACCCTGCGGCAAGTGGCGATCGACAACTACCCAACTCCTGAACTACTCGCCTTTGGGATATGGTCTCAGGCCCAGCAATATTTCCGCCTTTTCGCTCAGGGGTTGAGTCATCAGCCGAGGCTCGGTGTATTCGGCGAGCTGTTCGCGCAGCAACGAATAGACGGTTTCCCGCTCCTGACTGGTGTCGATCTCGACACACTTGCCTTTGCTCTTGAACAGCTCGACGGTCGGCAGTGTCTCGGCCTTGAAGGTGTCGAACCTCAGCTTCATCGCCTCGACGTTGTCGTCCGCCCGGCCGGAGTATCTGGCCCGGCCCAGAATGCGCTGTTCGAGCACCTCGAACGGGCACTCGAAGTACAACATGCTCGGCAGTTCCGTTTCGCGGCCGAAGACTTCGTACCAAGCTTCCAGGTTGGACAGCGAGCGAGGAAAACCATCGATCAGGAAGTTTCGCTTACCGGTGGCGCGGGTAGTCCGCTCCATGGCATCTTTCAAAAGACGCACCACGATTTCATTGGGCACCAGTTTTCCGGCAGCGATGTATTCCTTGATGATCTCCGTTGTCGGGCCACCGGCTGCCTGCTCGGCGCGCAGCAAATCGCCGGTGGACAGGTGCGTCCAGCCCAGCTGGATTTCTGCCAGCTCACACATGGTACCCTTGCCTGCGCCAGGGCCGCCCAGTACAAACACCACGTTGGGCGCCGGGCAGGGTTGTCTGGGATCGACGTGATAAATCGACACCTTGGGCGCGGGTGCCACTCCCATTTTGTATACGTTCCAGTCCCTGTCTGTGGGTGGCAGCTCGTCGTCACAGGTGATTTCATAGGCAAGGTGGCCGTCGAGGCGGCAGATGCGCCAGGATTCATAGCTGTTGGAGTAGGAAAGTGCGGGACTTCTGGCGGCTTTGCCGTCGGCGCGATCCCAGGCCATCTTCCCGTTCCAGTAACCCGGGCTGGAGACAGTGCCGGATTCCGACTTGGCGGGCGGCGCTTCGGTAGGCACATACAGACCATCGACTTCGGGCAGCCCGGCTCCGCTGACCTCGATGAACAATGTGTTGGTGATGGGTTGTGCCTCTTGGATCATAGTTTCTCTCGTTTGTGGTTATCGGATCGGCAAAATGTGGCGCAATTTGCGCAAACGCCGCTACAGACTGCCAACCTGGCCGACTTGCAGGGGTAACACCGATGAAGGCTCGCCCACACTGAACAGCGTCAGCCGGTGCATGGCACGAGTACAGGCGACATAAAGCAGATTGCGCTCCATCTCGGTGTGGTAGTTATTCGCGCTGACATCGGCCACGATGACGCGGTCGAATTCCAACCCCTTGGCCATGTGAGCGGTACAGACGATCACCCCGCTGGAGAAACCGACGCTGTCGGCGTCGAGCAGACGCGCCTCGGCACCGGTGTCTACGAGCGACTTGTGCAGCCGGGCCGCCTGCTTCTGGGTCTTGCCGATGATCGCCAGGCTGTGGCAATCAGAACCACGGAAATCATTGATCTCCTCACCAATCAGCTCGATCATTTGGACCAGCCGTTTGCATTGCACCACTCTGGGCTGTTCACCGTACCGCTTCATGGCCTCAAGTTCCGGGTTCGGCGCAATAGCCAACGCGAACTGCATGATCTCCCAGGTGGAACGGTAGCTCCTGGTAAGCTTGACGCTGCTGGCCGACTGCAGACTCTGACGAATTTGCTCCGCCGTCGAACTGCTGTAGGGATTGACCGACTGGCTGACGTCACCGAGCACGGTCTTGCGGCAGGAAAAAAGCTTTCCCAGCACGGCGTACTGCACCGGGGCGTAGTCCTGCATCTCGTCGATCAGTAAATGTTTCACCGCCGAGCGTGGGTTGGCGATCCCGTGCAGACGCATCTTGAGGTAGATCAGCGGAAAAACGTCGGCGTATTCGAGTTTGCCGCCTGCGGGCTTGAACAGTTCCGGCTCACCTATCCATTCAAACAGACCCTGATAGGTCTGGCGTAGGGTCACCGTGCGCGTCATGCCCCGTATCGCCTCGCGCAGGGATTGCCGCTCGTCGGTGCGCAAGTCGTAGTGGTAATGGATGCCGATCTGGCTTTCGGTTGCCTTCACCACCCGGGCGATACGCTCGGTGAGCGCCACGCCGCGGTGCTTATGCCAGGCTTCTGCGAAAAACCAGTCCGGGACGATCTTGCGGCCGGTGCGCCATTCGACGGCCTCGAAGGAACCTTTCTCCAAGTGCTCAACGTAGGCGTCGATTTGACGCAGAAACGCCAGCGACGCCTTGGCGGCAATGCGGGTCTTGAGCGCTTCGTCGTTCTTCTCCAACAAGGCGGCGGTCTGTTCGAAGAAGGTCTGGAAGCGGTACTGGTGGTCCAGCAACTCCGCAGCCAGATCTTCCATGCCGATCTCGCTCACCTGCTCCTCGCCCAGCTCCGGCAGCACGTTGCCGATGTAGTCGGCGAATACGCGGTTGGGCGAGATGATGAGGATGTCGTCGGAACTGAGCGTGTCCTTGAAGCGATAGAGCAAATAGGCAATCCGGTGGAGCGCGATGGAGGTCTTGCCGGAGCCGGCCACCCCCTGGATGATCAGGGTGTGGGCATCGTCGTTGCGAATGATGGCGTTCTGGTCGCGCTGGATGGTGGCGACGATCTGTTTCATCCCCTCGTCGTTGCTGGCGCGGCTGAGCTCCTCCTGCAACACGTCGTCGACGATGTGCACGCCGGACTCGATCATGAACTCCATTTGTCCGTCGCGGATGCGGAACTGCCGCTTGAGCGTCAGCCTGCCCTCGATCTTCCCAAATGGAGCCTGGTAGTGAGCCGGGCCCGTCTCGTAGTCGTAGAACATGGACGCAATCGGTGCGCGCCAGTCATACACTAACGTCTGCCGCGCGGACTCGTCGCGAAAATGGTGCACGCCGACGTAGATCGGCTCGCTTTGCATTTCCCCCTGCTTCAGGAAATCGAAGCGACCAAAGTAGGGTGAGCGCATCAGCTTGAGCAGCTTGCGTTGCTGGGCTTGAAGCACTTCGGCAGAATCCAGAGTCTGTTCGATGGTCTGGCGCACCGCGATCTTCTCGATGTGATCCATGTCGCGTCGTGCTTCCCACATGTACTCCTTGCGAGCCTGGATCTCACGTGCGTAGTCGCCAAGGCGAGTATCGATCTCGGCAACTGCAGTGCGGATGCTCAGCTGACAGGATTCAAGGCGGGCTTTTTCTTCGACTTCAGGGCCAGTCATGCGTGTCTGTGTTCTCCAGAATGCAGGTCGCGGGTTATTCGGGGCTGACGGCTGCGCGCAGCTACGAAGGAGCTAACCATGTATTGTCGCCGTGCTTCGAATCGAATTCAACGCCGGCGCTGGCGCGTCCGTTTGCAACGATAATCCCGGTCATGACCACTGTGTTTGAAGAATCCATTTAGTGGCAACGGCTCTGCATCGCGCCCGCCTGGATGCTGTCGTCGAAACCCTCATTGCCTCGAGAGCACGTCATGTGGCCGATCTTGGCTGCGGCTGCGGAGAACTGCTGCAAAGGCTGCGCGAACACAACCAGTTTGTTCGGATTTTGGGCATAGATATTGATGCGAGAGTGTTGGCCCGCGCCCGTGAGCGGCTGGGCATTGACCTCTTCAGACCTGACAAGCGACTGCAGGTGCGTCTCGGCTCGTTCGAGGAAAGCGACTGGGCCACCGACCCCATAGACGCCGCCGTTATGCTTGAAACGATCGAACACATCGATCCCGGCCGGCTATCCCGGGTGGAGAGCGCCGTTTTTGGCCGCCTGCGCCCCGAGCTCGTGGTCATTACTACGCCCAATAAGGAATACAACGCGTTGCACGGACTATTGGCCGGGGAGCGACGGCATTCCGGTCATCGCTTCGAATGGACGCGCACGCAATTCAGACTGTGGTGCTGCGGCGTGGCGGAACGGCAGGGCTACGATGTTCGCTTTCGGGACATCGGGCCGCACGATTCTGTATTGGGCAGCTCGACACAAATGGCTTGTTTTTTCACCCGCTGATTCTCGGGAACCCGCATCTTTCCGCACCAATCCGCATCCTTCCGAACGAGACTTCATATTTCCCTTCGGCCACCAATACTGAAGCCCCAACTGTTATCAGTTGGGGCTTTTTCTTGTCTATTTGCGCCAGTTCCCGCGTGTTGTTGGGGGTTCCTGCGAACGCCTGCGGACTTCGCCAGCCGCCCGAATTGGCCGTTCCGGGCCACATTCCACTCTCTCCTGGCCATTCCTCGCTCCGGCCTCGCTCCCTGAAACCGGCCCGAAGTCCGCAAAGGCCACAAGTCAACGCCATACAGATCAAAGGGTTACGCGCGGACGAATCAAGCGGTTGGATTGCAGCATTGGTCGGCGATGGAAACAGCCCCGAATCGAATCTGATGTCATTCGACCGGGGTGTGCTGCAAGGCTTCGATCAGCGGACAGCGGACCTGTCCTGTCGCCGCGCAACAACGCTCGACAAGCTCTGCGAGCACCCGCTCGATCCGGCGCAGGTCGGCAAGCTTGATCCGTACATACGCCAGCTTTCTTTCCGCTTGCTCGCGCGCCTCATCGCAGTGCGCTCCATCCTCGAGCTTGAGTAGCTCCGTGACCTCATCCAGGCTGAATCCCAGCCGCTGAGCCGACTTCACGAAACGCACGCGGGTGACATCCGACGCGCCGTAGCGGCGGATGCTCCCGTAGGGCTTGTCTGGTTCGGGCAACAGGCCCTTGCGCTGATAGAACCGGATGGTCTCCACATTGACCCCGGCGGCGCTGGCGAAAGCACCAATGGTCAGATTCTCGAGTTCTTTCTGCATATCGCTTGACTCCGTACTTAAGTACGGAAGTAAGGTTACGCTATCCAGAACAGATTCCAAAGGAAAAGCGTATGCCTGATCTCCAGACCGAACCACAAGCAGGACGCGGCGCATTGTTCGCCGGCGGACTGGCCGCGATTCTGGCTTCGACCTGTTGCCTCGGCCCCCTGGTTCTGGTTGCCCTTGGGTTCAGTGGCGCCTGGATCGGCAATGTGACCGCGCTGGAGCCCTATCGCCCGATCTTCATCGGCGTTGCATTGGTGGCTATGTTCTTTGCATACCGCCGGATCTTTCGGCCCGCGCAAGCTTGTAAACCGGGTGAGGTGTGCGCTGTGCCCCAGGTGAGGAGTGCCTACAAGATCATCTTCTGGATCGTGGCCGCGCTCGTCGTGATCGCACTCGCATTTCCCTATGCTCTTCCACTTTTCTACTGACAGGAGCACCACCATGAAGAAACTTATCGCGTTAGTTGCACTCGCCTCAGCTTTGATTACGCCCGCTTGGGCCGCCACACAAACCGTCACGCTATCCGTGCCTGGTATGACCTGCGCCGCCTGCCCGATTACGGTGAAGAAGGCGCTCACCAAGGTCGATGGCGTGCAAAAGGTCGAGGTGAGCTACGAGAAACTGGCCGCCGTTGTCACCTTCGACGACACCAGGACTACGGCCGAGGCATTGACCAAAGCCACGGAGAACGCTGGCTATCCCTCTACCGTCAAGCGTTGAGGACCCGAACATGACCGAGAGCATCGCATTCACCGTCGCCGGCATGACCTGCGATGCGTGCGCCACGCACGTCAAAGATGCTTTGGAGAAAGTCCCTGGCGTGCGGTCGGCGGAAGTGTCCTACCTGAAGGGCGTAGCAACGTTGACCGCAGATCGCGGTATCGCGCAAGAAGCACTCACGGACGTTGTCACCGGACTCGGTTACCGGGTTTCGCTCGACAGTGGTTCGTCGTCTTCGACGGGCAGCAGTTCGTTCAGTAAGGGGACCGCGCGGACGAGCAGCGATGACAGCAGCTCATTGCATATCGCTGTCATCGGCAGCGGCGGCGCAGCGATGGCAGCGGCGTTGAAGGCGGTCGAGCAAGGTGCGCGAGTCACGCTGATCGAGCGCGGCACACTTGGCGGCACCTGCGTCAATGTCGGCTGCGTGCCCTCCAAAATCATGATCCGCGCGGCGCATGTCGCGCACCTACGCCGGAAGAGCCCCTTCGACGCGGGGATCTCGGTAAGCCCACCGGTTATAGATCGCGCCACACTGCTCGCACAGCAACAGGGACTCGTCGATGAACTTCGCCGCGCCAAGTACGAAGGCATCCTGGACAGCAACCCAGCGATCACCGTGCTGCGCGGCGAAGCCCGGTTCAAGAACGGACTCACGCTGTCGGTTGCACTCTCTGACGGCAGCACGCGTGAGGTGGCCTTCGATCGCTGCCTCATCGCCACCGGCGCTAGCGCGGGCGTGCCGCCGATCCCTGGGCTGAAGGGCACGCCATTCTGGACCTCCACAGAAGCGCTGGCCAGCGACACAATTCCGCAGCGGCTTGCCGTGATCGGCTCATCAGTGGTCGCCGTCGAGCTGGCGCAAGCTTTCGCCCGGCTCGGCAGTCAAGTGACGATCCTCGCGCGCAGCACGCTGTTGTTTCGCGAAGACCCGGCCATTGGCGAGACCGTCACCGCCGCGTTCCGTGCCGAAGGCATCGAGGTGCTGGACCATACCCAGGCCAGCTATGTCGCCTATAAAGGCGGAGAATTCGTGCTCACGACCGGACAAGGGGAAATACGCGCCGACAAGCTGCTCATTGCCACCGGCCGCACACCGAACACACGAACACTCAACCTCGAAGCGGCAGGCGTCGAGGTCAATCCTCAGGGCGCCATCGCCATCGACCACGCCATGCGCACGAGCATCCCGGACATCTACGCTGCTGGCGACTGCACCGACCAGCCGCAGTTCGTCTATGTCGCGGCAGCAGCTGGGACACGGGCAGCGATCAATATGACCGGCGGCGAAGCGGCGCTGGATCTGACGGCGATGCCGGCGGTGGTGTTCACCGATCCGCAGGTGGCGACGGTCGGCTACAGCGAAGCGGAAGCGCATCACGCGGGCATCGAGACTGACAGCCGCACGCTCACGCTGGACAATGTGCCGAGGGCACTGGCCAACTTCGACACACGCGGTTTCATCAAGCTGGTGGCGGAAGCCGGCACGGGACGGCTGATCGGCGTGCAGGCCGTCACACCGGAGGCGGGCGAGCTGATCCAGACGGCCGCACTGGCGATTCGCAACCGGATGACCGTGCAGGAGCTGGCCGACCAGTTGTTCCCCTATCTCACGATGGTCGAAGGACTGAAACTCGCCGCGCAGACCTTCACCAAGGATGTGAAGCAGCTGTCCTGCTGCGCAGGCTGAGCTCGCCGGTAGACACACGGAGACAGAAATGGAAGACAAAACTTATGATGTAATCGTAATCGGTACAGGAACGGCAGCGACCGTCACCGCCACGGGCTGCAGCAAGGCCGGTTGGTCGGTCGCGGTCATCGACCATCGACCGTTCGGCGGCACCTGCGCGCTACGAGGCTGCGACCCGAAGAAGATGCTGATCGCGGCCACCGAGGTGATCGACGGCTTCGAGCGCATGAGTGGAATCGGCACGGTAACGGGCCAACTCTCCATCGACTGGGCTGCGCTGCAGCGGCACAAGCGCTCGTTCACCGATCCGGTGCCGGAGAAGCGCGAGCAGGCATACGCCAAACTGGGCATTGATGCCTTTCACGGCCGCGCCCGTTTCACCGCTGCCAACTCTATCGAGGTCGACGGCAGGACGCTCGAGGCCAAACATGTCGTCATCGCCGCGGGCGCTGATCCGGTCCGGCTGCCGATCGACGGCTTCGAACATCTGGCCGCGAGCGACGATTTCCTGGAGTTGCCGACGCTCCCGCGCCGCATCGTGCTGGTCGGCGGCGGCTATATCGGCTTCGAGTTCGCCCATATTGCGGCACGTGCCGGTGCCGAGGTCACGATCCTCAATCGTGGCAAGCAACCGCTGGCCGGTTTCGACCCGGACCTGGTGACGCTGCTGATCGAACGCACTCGGGCGCTCGGCGTGGACGTGCGTCTGGGACACGAAGTCAAGGCCGTACGCAAGACAAGCACCGGCTTCGAGGTCGAAGCCGAAGGTCCGGAGGGGCGTATCACCATCGAGACCGATCTGGCCTTCCACAGTGGTGGCCGCAAACCAGCACTGGAGGCGCTGGATCTGGACGCGGCCAACATCGCTCACGATCGAGGCAAGCTGAAGCTGGATAAGCATTTCCGCAGCACGTCCAACCGCGCGGTTTATGCCGCCGGTGATGCCGCCGGCGGGCCGCTGCCGCTGACGCCGGTGGCTGCGCTGGAAGCCCACGCGGTAGTCGACAACCTACTCGAGAACGACGACGCGACGGTCGACTACACCGGCATCCCCAGCGTTGTGTTTACCCTGCCGCCGCTGGCACGCGTGGGCATGCTGGAGGCCGAGGCCCGGGAGCAGGGCCTGCGCTTCAAGGTCAAACACGAAAGCGTGCCCGGCTGGTTCACCGCGCGGCGCGTCAACGAGTCGTGCTACGGGTACAAGATCCTGGTCGAAGAGGACAGCGGAAAAATCCTCGGCGCCCATCTGATCGGCCCGGAGGCCAGCGAAGTAATCAATCTGTTCGGCTTTGCGATGCGCAGCGGCCTCACTGCCGATGCCATCCGCCATGCGACCTTCGCATATCCCACAGCCGCTTCGGATATCGAGTCCATGCTGCCCTGACGATATTTCTCTGGCTTAACCCCACTGACTAAGACGAGGCTGGAAAGCCCTCAGAACGGGCCAATCCGAACGCGCTGCTCATCCCACAGCGCGGGCGGATCAACCGCCAGATCAAACAGCGTGACGTGGTTCGGCAATGCGTCGTCCAGGATGGCCGCCACGATGTCGGGTGCCAGCGTGGTCAGGTTGACCATCCGGCTGACGTAGCTGTTGTCGATTCCTTCCCGCGTGGCGATCTCCTTCAAGGACTTCGCCTCTCCTGACTCCAGCATCGCCAGCCAGCGGTGGCCCCTGGCCAGCGCCAGTTGGATGGAGGTTGGTGCTACGTCCCACGGTCTAACCGGCGCGGTTTCGCCGTTTGGCAAGGTGACCAGCTTGCGGCCGCTGCGGCGTTTGATCTGGATCGGCACGGACAAGGTCAGCCTGCCGTCGCTGGTCTGCAGGATGTCGGGCTCGCCGGTCTTCTGGATGCGGATGTCGCTCATGCCAGTGCTTCCACTTGTTGCTCGACAGGCTCGGGACGCAGCTCCAGTACAAGCCGTTCGATGCCGTTGGCGCGCAGTCGCACTTCGAGGTCGTTGGGTGACACGATGACTTTCTCCACCAGCAACTTCACGATCCGGGCCTGTTCTGCCGGGAACAGCTGATCCCAAATCGCGTCGAGCCGGGTCATGGCCACGGTGATCTTGGCCTCGTCCAAGGTCGGATCGAGCTTGATCGCCTGCGGCAACATCTCTCCCAAAAGATTCGGGGCACGCAGGATGGCGCGCAGTTGGTCTAGCACCGCCGACTCGAGTTCAGCGGCCGGCAGTCGCGGCAGGCCCGAGGCGCCCGCGTGCTCCTTGGCGTCGCGCTGAGGCACGTAGTAGCGGTAGCGACGACCATTCTTCTTGGTCGTGTGCCACGGCGACAGCGCCCGGCCATCGTTGCCGAACACGATGCCTTTGAGCAGATACGCCACGGTTGCCCGGGTCGCGTTGCCGCGCACCCGACCATTGGTGGCCAGGATCGCGTGGGCGCTGTCCCACAGTTCGCGGCTGATGATGGGCGGGTGCTCCGCCTGGTACCACTGCTCCTTGTGCCGCAACTCGCCAAGGTAGGTGCGGTTGCTCAGGAGCTTGTAGATGTGGCCCTTGTCGATCGGCCTGCCATCGCGGGTCTTGCCGTCTTGTGTGGTCCACGCCTTCGACGTCACGCCATCCAGTTTCAGCTCCTTGACCAGCGCGGTGCTGGAGCCGAGTTCGACGAAGCGCTGGAAGATGTGCCGGATCAGCTTGGCCTCGCGCTCGTTGGGCACCAACCGGCGATTCGCGACGTCGTAACCGAGCGGTGGCACGCCACCCATCCACATGCCCTTGCGCTTGCTGGCCGCGATCTTGTCGCGGATGCGTTCGCCGGTGACCTCGCGCTCGAACTGGGCGAAGGACAGCAGGATGTTCAACATCAAGCGGCCCATCGAGGTCGTCGTGTTGAATTGCTGGGTGACGGACACGAACGACACGCCGTAGCGCTCGAACACCTCGACCTTGTCGAGCAGCGTCCGCCCAGTCATCACATACTGGTTCATGGCGCTGTACTGCGCAGCCAAAACGGCCGCCTTCGTTGCCGCTATTGAAGGCGGTGCCGACTGGGGTGTTGCCATCCTCCACGCATGGACCGAAGCCGACCAAGCGCTGTGGGCCGGTGTGCTGAACTTCTGGTTCATCGGGCGCGTGTTCGACCGGGTGAGGCCATGAGCCAGATTCCCCAGGCAGCCATCGCCTTGGCCAAGCGCTTCGAGGGATTCCATCGAATTCCGAGGTCCGATCCTCTGCGCCGGGCCCATCCCTATATCTGCCCGGCCGGCTACTGGACGATCGGCTACGGGCGTTTGTGCAAGCCAGACCATCCACCGATCAACGAGGAAGAGGGCGAGATCTACTTGCGTCAGGACCTGCGCACAGCACTCACCGCCACGCTTCGCTACTGCCCGGTGCTGGCCGCTGAACCAGAGGAGCGACTCGCGGCCATCGTCGACTTCACCTTCAACCTCGGCGCGGGGCGGCTTCAGACATCTACCCTGAGGCGACGGATCAATCAGCGGGACTGGCATGCTGCGGGCAAGGAGCTGCGGCGCTGGGTCTATGGCGGCGGCAAGATTCTTCCTGGCCTCGTTGCCCGACGAGAGGCAGAGGTCATGCTCCTCATCGCCGAACCGAAGACTGAAATCTAGCTACGAAGAACCGCAGCTGCCGCCCTTACCACGTCATGGGTTGTTCCAGCATCCAGGGCTTCGCGAGTCGAAGAACTTCACCTCTGTGTCAGGCAAGGACCACCCAGCAGCCTTCAGCACCTGGTGACAGAACGCCTGCTGATCTCCGTCTGGTTGACCCGTGAACACCGAGACAGCCATTCGCTTCGGCGGATTCGCCGAGATTGCATCAAGCACATGCTGGTCCCGTTCGTCAAAGCTCCAGCCATAAACGACCAAACTCTCCCCGGTCGCTGGCAGGACTTCCTCGTACACGTTCGTCAGGTAGTGACTCCGGCGAATCGCGGCGACTTTCTCCTTGCTGGTTCCTTCGCTAACAAACACTGGCACGTAGTGCCCGGACGACCACTTTCGGGTGATCGCTTCGAGCAAATCGCCCGTCGCGCCAGTGGATGCCGCGATCTTTGTCTCGTCACCAATGTAGTCGCGAGCCACGGAAAGACTGCCGTGCGGGTAGAACACCAGCGTTGCTCCGGCAGCGTGCCCATATGGCCTCCGCAGGTACTCCCAGTCCGTCTGAAATTCACCGTGATGGAAGGCATCCTTGAACCAGCTGCCGTTCGCTGCATTGAACAGCAGCATGGCCCAGTACAGGGTGAGGTCGTAGTTCAGGCTGACGACAGTCGGGAACGCGCTCGTGAATGTACCGACCCGTTGTAAGTCGGCGGCGACATCGGCATGTATCGGATGCACGCTGTGCACAGCTTCGATGAGTGCTGTTCGCACTTCCGCATAGGCCGCTGAGATGTCGGCCGACGGTGTCCCCAATGCTCCGTTGACGTGCTCGGCATACCAGCAGGCGAGTAGAACATGCTCGAAGTCGGTCGTCCCGAGTTTCGCAAAGATTGGCGCGGTGGTCGGAAGCAAACCTTTTGCGTCGGCAACGCTATGAAGCGTGGGATATGCGAATTCCCTATGAATGGCAATGCTGG
>JAHYJF010000400.1 GCA_019428955.1 Burkholderiaceae bacterium | reverse complement strand
CAATAGCCTATCCCATGTCAAGCCTTATACATGCCTACATCCTGACGCCAGAAATAACCCTCAACTCGTTGATTCCATAGGTGTTTAGGTGCTCAAAGCACCCTTGTGGCCCGGGAACTTCGGTCTAAGCGGGCAGCGGCGCTACCGCCACCGCGCAGAACTTGAATTCCGGAATCTTCCCGAAGGGATCGAGCACCGGGTTGGTCAACAGATTAGCGGCGGCCTCGGCGTAGGCAAACGCGATAAAGACGCTGCCCGGGTAGACTCCGTCATCGACGCGCGCCGCGAGCTTGACCTCGCCCCGGCGCGAGCGCACCGAAATCATGCTGCCCGGAGCGATGCCGAGCCGCTCCAGGTCCGAAGGATGGAGCGCCGCGGTGGCCACGGGTTCGAGCGCGTCGAGCGCCTGCGCGCGGCGCGTCATCGCTCCGGTGTGCCAATGCTCGAGCTGACGACCAGTGAGCAACACCATCGGGTACTCGTCATCGGGCAACTCGGCCGCCCTGATCAACTGCGCCGGCACCAGCCGCGCCTTGCCGTCGGGGGTCGGGAAGGTCGCGCGAAAGACCACCGGCTCCCCAGGATCGCCCTCCTTGACGCACGGGTAGGTAACCGATCCCTCGCGCTCGAGCCGCGCCCAGCTGATGCCGGCGATCGCATCGGTGCAGGCCGCCAGCTCGGCGAACACTTCGCGCGGCTCGCGATCGGGCCAGTCGAGCCCGAGCTCGCGGGCCATCGCGCTGATGATCGACAGGTCCTGGCGTGCCTGCCCCGGCAGCGCCAGTACCGGTCTGGCCAGTTGCACCATCCGGTCGGTATTGGTGAAGGTCCCGCCCTTCTCGGCCAGCGCCGAGGCCGGCAGGATCACGTCGGCGAGATACGCGGTTTCGGTCGGAAAGATGTCCTGGACGACCAGCATCTCGAGTCGCGCCAATCCCTCGCGGGCGTGCTCGAGGTTGGGGTCGGACATCGCCGGGTTCTCGCCCATCACGTACATCCCGCGCACCGTGCCGGCGTGCGCCGCGCTTATGATCTCGACCACGGTCAGGCCGGGCTCGCGCGCGAGCTTCACGCCCCATAACGATTCGAAGCGCACCGCAGCCGCCGGATCGCTGACGCTGAGGTAACCGGGATAGAACATCGGGATCAGCCCGGCATCGGAAGCGCCCTGGACGTTGTTCTGGCCGCGCAACGGATGCAGCCCGGTCCCAGGCCGGCCGATCTGCCCGGTAATGAGCGCGAGCGCAATCAGGCAGCGGGCATTGTCGGTGCCATGAATATGCTGCGAAATTCCCATGCCCCACAGGATCATCGATGCTCGACTCTGGGCGTAGCAGCGCGCCACGGCGCGGATGGTCTCGGCCTCGATCCCGCAAATCGGCGCCATCGCCTCGGGCGTCAAGGCCGCGACGTTGGCGCGCAGTTCCTCGTAACCGCTGGTGCGTCGGGCGACAAATTCCTGATCGACCAGATCCTCGGCGATGATGGTGTGCAGCATCGCGTTCAGCAGCGCCACGTCGGTGTAGGGGCGGAACTGCAGGCTGTAGGTGGCGTATCGTGCCAACTGCTCGCGGCGCGGATTGGCGACGATGAGCTTGGTGCCGCGGCGCACGGCGTTGCGGATCCAGCTCGCGGCCACTGGATGATTGCCGCTCGGGTTGGCCCCGATCACCAGCACCACCTCGGCCGCGAGCACATCGCGCACCGGGTTGGAGACCGCGCCCGAGCCGAGCCCCTCGATCAGCGCCGCCACCGACGAGGCATGACACAACCTGGTGCAGTGGTCGACGTTGTTGCTGCCAAAGCCCACCCGGACCAGCTTCTGGAACAGGTAGGCTTCCTCGTTGCTGCCCTTGGCCGAGCCGAAACCGGCGAGCGCTCCGGGGCCATCACTCGTGCGAATCCGCGCCAGCGTGCCACCGGCCAGCGCCAGCGCTTCTTCCCAGCTCGCCTCGCGGAAATCATCGCGCCAGTTCTCGGGAACCCGCCCGAAACGCGGGTTCTTCCTGGCGCCGGCGCGCCGCACCAGCGGCACGGTCAGCCTCTGGGGGCTCATCGCGTAGTCGAACCCGAAGCGCCCCTTGACGCACAGCCTTGACAGATTGGCCGGGCCGTCGCGGCCCGCGACGTGGACGATGCGGTTGGCGCTGACGTGGTAGGTCATCTGGCAGCCGACCCCGCAGTAGGGGCACAGCGAATCGACCTTGCGCTCGGCCGCGCGCGGCGCGATCGGCGCCGGCACCGGGACCGAAATCGGCGCCGCGGCGCCCGGAAGCGCGATGGCAGTGCCGGCAACCGCGGCAGCGCCGAGCAGGCGCGGCATCAACGCTCCGGTCGGGCACGCCTGGACGCACTCGCCGCAAGCCACGCAGGTCGATGCCCCCAACTCGTCGCCGCAATCGAAGACGATTCGGGCTTGTTCACCACGCCCGGCAAAGCCGATCACATCATTGCACTGTTCCTCGCGGCACGCCCGCAGGCAACGGGTGCACTGGATACAGGCGTCGAGCCGAACCGCGATCGCCGGATGGCTGTCGTCGGGTTCGGTCGGCGCGCGCCGGACGAAGCGCGGTGCCGCGATGTTCATTGCGGCTGCCAACCCGGCCAGTTCCGAACCGGCGCGAAAGTCGCCGTCAAGCGCCGGCGAGCCGTCCGTCCCGTC
>JAHYJF010000399.1 GCA_019428955.1 Burkholderiaceae bacterium | reverse complement strand
GCGGAATCGGCGCCACCCCGGACGACCACACCCGCCAGGCGGCGGGAGCCGCGCTCGGCTTGCCGCTGGCGCTGCATCCCGAGGCGGAAGTGCTGATCGCCCAGCGCTGCGCCGAAATGGCGGCAGCCGGGCGCGGGGTCGCAGACATGAACGCGCCCGAGAACCAGCACCGCTTGAATATGGGCAAGTTCCCGGTGGGCGCCGAAATCATCGCGAATCCGTTCAACCGGATTCCCGGTTTCTCGATCCGCGACCACCATTTCGTGCCGGGCTTCCCGGTGATGGCCTGGCCGATGATCGAGAGCGTGCTCGACACCCGCTATCGCCACCTGTTCCACCACGAGCCCCGGATCGAGCGTTCGGCGCTGGTCTACCAGACGCCCGAGTCGAAGGTGACTCCGCTGATGGAGGCGCTGGAAGCGGAATTCCCGGCCACCCGGGTATTCAGCCTGCCGTCCGTTGGTGAGGACGGCAAGCGCGCGCATATCGAACTTGGGGTCAAGGGTGCTCCGGCAGAAGTGGAGCAAGCCTTCGAAAGGCTGCTCGCCGGCCTGCGGGAACTGGGGGTTGATGACATCGAGGTCTTGGCTCCAGCCCCGCCAGTCGGTTCCTGAAGGGAATCGCTGGTGGGATTGGTCGTGTCCGGCAGGCCGATCAATCGGCAGCGGCTGAAATGAAAACGGCCCGACTCTTGCGAATCGGGCCGTTCAAGGCTATCCGGGCGAGGGGGCAAAGCCCCCCCCGACGCCCTACTGAAGCTTTAGCCTCAGGCTGCCTTCTTGCCGCGGGGGGCGGCAGTCTTGGCGGCAGCGTCGAAGTTCGCTTCGGCGAGTTCGACAGCTTGCTTGGTGGCCTTGCTGAACTGGTCGACAGCCGAATTGGCCGAGGTCACAGCGGTGCGCACCAGGGTGATAACGCCTTCCGAACCAGCCGGGGCAGTCTTGGCAATGGCGTCGATGGCAGCATGGACTTGCTTGTTGCCCTCGGCGACTTGCTTCTCGGTCAGTTTGGCCAATTCAGCACTGGTTGTGTTGGTGATTTCAAAAACGTGACGGGCGTAGGCGGCCATTTTGTCAGCGCGCGGCTGGGCAGCGGTGTTGGCGAGGTCGGCAAAGGCTTTGGCGTCCTGGACCGACATGATATTGCGAACTTGCTCGCTCGACTCTTCGATCGTAGCGCGCAGCGCTTGCAGGTTCAGTTCGGCAAGCTTCTCAAAGCCTTCGAACGACTTCATGGTCGCGGTCTGGAAGGTCTCGAAAAGCTTCTTCTGGACTTGGGTCAGTTGTTCAGTGTTCTGGATCATGGTGTTGCTCCTTGCGGGGTATGTGGATTCGTTGGGCGTCAACATGGTGCGACGCAACAATTCACATTTTACGCATCAGCGCAGCGCTGTCAAGAGTTTTTTGGTGCGATGCAACAAATATTTGGCAAGAGCCCGCTTGTCTAGTAGTAACTAATTGAAAATAAAAGGATGTACATGCCGATTTTCAGTCATCACGATGTCTTTTCAGCCGCCAGACTGGATTGAGATGAGCTTTTTCAACCACTATTTGCTGCATGTGCAGTGCGCAACTGGAAGCATCGGCGCCTTGCTTGCTACCGTCATCGGAGAAGCGTTGTGAGCACCCAGGACGGCACCCACCCGTGGTTGGTCAGGGTGGCGCCGGCGCTCTTCGTGCTGGTCTGGGCGACGGGGTTCGTGGTCGCCAAGTTCGGCCTGCCCTACGCTGCGCCGCTGTCGTTCCTGTCAATGCGCTTCATCCTGACACTCGCGGTGCTGCTGCCGCTGATCCTGTTCGCTCGCGCCACCTGGCCGAGCCGGCGCGATGGCTGGCTGCTGGTAGTGGCCGGAATCCTGGTGCACGCCGGCTATCTGGGGGGCGTCTGGTGCGCCATCAAGATGGGCATGCCCGCGGGCGTCTCCGCGCTGATCGTCAATCTGCAGCCGATCGTCACCGCCGGCTTCGGTCCCTGGCTCGGTGAGCGGGTCAGGCCGCGGCAGTGGTTTGGCTTGGCGCTGGGGTTGGCGGGCGTGACCATGGTCATCGCCCACCGGCTGGGCCTGGCGGGGATGTCTTGGGCCAGCGTGGCGCTCAGCGTGATGTCACTATTCTCGATCACCCTGGGGACCGTGTTCCAGAAGAAGTACGTTTCATCGTTTGACTTGCGCACCGGCACCTTCATCCAGTACGTGGCGGCGCTGGCGGTGATCTGGCCTCTGTCCCTGTGGCTCGAGAACGAGCCGTTCCAGTGGGGCGGAGAGTTGATCTTTGCCTTCGCCTGGTCGGTGCTGGCGCTGTCGATCGGTGCCATTTTCCTGATGTATGGGCTCTACCGGCGCGGCGCCGCCACTCGGGTGGCGAGCCTCTTCTATCTGGTGCCACCTTGCACGGTGGCAATGGTCTGGTTATTGTTCGGCGAGGCGCCAGGGTGGTTCGCCATGATCGGTATGGGCGTCACCGCGCTCGGCGTTGCCCTGGTTCAAAGAAAGTGAATCGGCTCCTTACCTAATATTAATTTTAGGTGTGCTGGCTAAGCAACTATTTTTGAAAGAAATTTTGTTACACTGCCAGCGTAATTGGACGTTGTTGGAGGGGAGAGCGATGCGGGCAGCCGTCAGTAACGGAGTGGCCGGACTGATTTTGGGCAGTTGGTTGGCGATCTCGCCGCTGGTCG
>JAHYJF010000398.1 GCA_019428955.1 Burkholderiaceae bacterium | reverse complement strand
CCGCGCCGCAGACCACGATCGGCTGGGGTCGCGCCACGCAATGCGCGATCAGTGCCGCCTTGGCGACGGCACCGTCGATCGCGTCGAGCACCAGGGCCGGCGGCCCGGGCACCAGGTCGGCAACGTTGTCGGGCGAGACGAAATCGTCGATGCACTCGACCCGGCACCGGGGCGCGATGTCGGCGATGCGCGCCGCCATCACCGCGACCTTGGCGGCCCCGAGCGTCGATTCGAGCGCCAGGACCTGGCGGTTGACGTTGGATACAGCGACGTGGTCGAGGTCGATCAGGGTCAGCCACCCTACTCCCGAACGGGCGAGCGCCTCGGCAGCCCAGGACCCGACCCCACCGATACCGATCACCACCACATGGGCAGCACGCAGGCGCGCCAGGCCCTCGTCACCGAAGAGCCTGGCAACCCCGCCGAAGCGGCGCTCGCCGTCCACGCTCAGGGGATCAGCAGCGTTGATCCTGTCGTCTTGCGGCTTTCCAGGTCGATATGCGCCTGCACCGCTTCGGCCAGCGGATAGCGCTGGTCGATGCGGATCTTGACCTTGCCCGAGCCGACGATCTTGAACAGCCGTGCCGCCATCTCCTCGAGCGTGGCGCGGTTCTCGGTGTGCGACATCAGCGACGGCCGAGTGAGGAACAGCGAGCCGCGCAGCGCGGTCAACGGCACCGGCGGGACTGCCCCCGAGGCGTTGCCGAAACTGATCATGGTGCCAAATGGCGCCAGGCAGTCGAGTGAGGTCTGGAAGGTATCCTTGCCGACGGAGTCATAGACCACTGGCACCATCGCCCCGCCGGTGATCTCGCGCACCCGCTCGACCACGTTCTCCTTGCGATACATGATTACGTGATCGCAACCGTGGGCGCGCGCCAGTTTGGCTTTTTCTTCGGAACCGACCGTGCCGATCACCGTCACGCCGAGGGCCTTGGCCCACTGGGTCGCGATCAAACCGACCCCGCCGGCAGCGGCGTGCCACAGGATCGTCTGACCCTCGCGCACCGGGAAAGTACGATGCAATAGGTACTCGGCGGTCAGGCCCTTCAACATCATCGCCGCTCCGGAGTCGAAGTCGATGGTATTGGGCAGTTTGACCAGGGAGTCGGTGGGCATGTTGCGGGCCTGCGAGTACGAACCCGGCGGGCGGCCGGCATACGCGACCCGGTCGCCCGGGCGCAGGTGGTTGATCTCCGAGCCCACCGCGCTAATCACGCCAGCGCCCTCGAGCCCGATGCCAGCCGGCAGCGGCATCGGATACAAGCCGGTACGGAAATAGACGTCGATGTAATTCAGTCCGATCGCGTGATGACGCACCTGAACTTCCTGCGGATCAGGCGCGGGGAGGTCGATATCGACCAGTTTCATTACCTCCGGGCCGCCGGTCTGTTCGATGCGGATTGCTTTGGTCATGGTGAATCTCCAGTTCCTGGTATTGGTTGAGTCGTGCAGCGGCGCATGCCCCAAGTATAGCGAGCCGAGCCCGGCCGGCGGGCCCAGACTTAGAACGTACCCGGATAAGCCCCGCCATCGATCAGGAAGTTCTGACCGGTAACGTAGCTGGCCTGCATGCTGCACAGATAGGCGCAGGCCTGTCCGAACTCCTCGGGCGTGCCGAGGCGCCCCGCCGGCACCGAACTCACCCGGCGCTTGAGCGCCTCTTCGAATTCGATCCCGCTATTCTTTGCCATGGTCGAGATGGTGGCGCGCAGCCGGTCGGTGTCGAAGACCCCCGGCAGCAAATTGTTCATCGTCACGTTGTGCGCCGCAGTCTTGCGCCCGATGCCGGCAATGAATCCGGTCAGTCCGGCGCGCGCGCCGTTGGACAAGCCGAGGATCTCGATCGGCGCCTTGACGGCGCTCGAGGTGATGTTGACGACGCGGCCAAACTTGCGCTCCAGCATCCCGTCGAGCGTGGCCTTGATCAGTTCGATCGGCGTGAGCATGTTGGCGTCGATCGCCTTGATCCAGTCGTCACGGGTGAAATTGCGGAAATCCCCCGGGGGCGGACCGCCGGCATTGTTGACCAGGATGTCGATCTGCGGCGCCGCGGCCAGAGCCTGCGCGCGCCCATCCTCGGTGGTGATGTCGCAGGCCACGGCGCGCACCTCGACCCCGGCCTCGGCGCGCAAGCGTTCGGCCGCCTGCTCAAGGACGTCGACCGAGCGCGCATTGATCACCAGATTCACACCCTCGCCGGCCAGCGCCCGGGCACAGCCATAGCCCAACCCCTTGCTCGAAGCGCATACCAGAGCCCAACGACCGCGAATTCCAAAGTCCATTCGCTTCTCCTCTCAGTTGAATTTCCTGCTGCCCAAGACCAGCATCCCGGCGATAACGATGGCGGTGCCGAACAGTTGCTCAGCCGATACCGGCTCGTCCAGAAAGACGGCCCCCATGGCAATCGTGGCGGCCGGGCCGATCATGCCGGTCTGCGAAGCGGCCGCCGAGCCGACGCGCTCCACCGCGGTCATGATCAGGAACACCGGCGCGACCGTGCACAGTAGGGCGTTGATGAGCGACAGCCAGTAGACCGGCGCGGGCTGCGACCACAAGGCGCCGGCGTCGAGCACCAGCGCCTGGGCGATGCACGCCAGCGCGGCGACCATGCTTGCGTACGAAGTCAGGCGCAAGGCGCCGAGGCGCTTCACCAGTTCGCCGCTCGCGACCAGGTAGACGGCATACGAGG